>JAPSIJ010000210.1 GCA_031178805.1 Cellulomonas sp.
GGGTGCACGACCACCTCGAGGGCCACCCCGACGAGGTCGCGGTGCTGCTGTCCGTCGAGCTGTGCTCGCTGACGCTGCAGCAGGACGACGACTCCACCGCCAACCTGGTGGCGAGCGGGCTGTTCGGGGACGGCGCCGCGGCGGCCGTGCTGGTCGGGGACCGCCGCGCCGCGGCCCTCGGCTTGGACGGCCCGCGCGTGGTGGGCACCCGCAGCGTGCTGTACCCCGGGACGACCGAGGACCTCGGGTGGCGGGTCGGGTCCTCCGGGCTGCGGATCGTGCTGTCCGGCGGCATGGCCGACACCGTCGCCGCCCACGCCGCCGAGGACGTGGGCGCCCTGCTCGCCCCGCTGGGCGCCGGCGCCGGCGACGTGGCCCGCTGGGTCGTGCACCCCGGCGGCCCCAAGATCCTGGACGCGGTGCAGGACGCGCTGGCCCTGCCCGGCGACGCGCTCGCCGCGAGCCGGGCCGTGATGGCCCGCGCCGGCAACCTGTCCTCGGCGGCCGTGCTGCACGTGCTCGCCGACGTGCTCGCCGCTCCCCCGCCGCCGCCGGACGCGCTGGGCGCGGTCCTGGCGTTCGGCCCCGGGGTGGGCGCCGAGCTGGTGGCGCTGCGCTGGCCGGACGGCGGCAGCGGCGCCGGCACGACCGACCCGACGGTACTGACGGAGGAGACCGCATGAGCTCGGTCGCGTGGTTCGACCTGCTGATCGCCCTGACCGCCCTGGAGCGCCTCGCCGAGCTGGTGGTGTCGTCCCGCAACGCGCGGTGGTCGTTCGCCCGCGGCGCGGTCGAGTCGGGCAGGGGGCACTTCCCGCCGATGGTGGCCCTGCACACGGGCCTGCTGCTGGCGTGCGTGCTCGAGGTGCACCTGGCCGACCGGCCGTTCGTGCCGTGGCTCGGCTGGACCGCGCTGGTGCTGGTGCTCGCGAGCCAGGCGCTGCGCTGGTGGTGCATCGCGACGCTCGGGCCGCGGTGGAACACCCGGGTCATCGTCGTGCCCGGGCTCGCGCTGGTCAGCCGCGGCCCGTACCGGTGGATCCCGCACCCCAACTACGTGGCGGTCGTCGTCGAGGGCGTCGCCCTGCCGCTGGTGCACACGGCCTGGGTCACCGCGCTCGCCTTCACGGTGCTGAACGCGGTGCTGCTGCTCGGGTTCCGCATCCCCGCCGAGGAGCGCGCGCTCGAGGCCGCCCGGGCATGACCCACGACGTCGACGTCCTCGTCGCCGGCGGCGGGCCCGTCGGCCTGGTCGCGGCGATCGAGGCGCGGCTGGCGGGGCTCTCCGCCCTGGTCGTCGAGCCGCGCGCCGGCACGGTGGACAAGGCGTGCGGCGAGGGCCTGATGCCGCGCGCGGTCGCGGCGCTGGACCGGCTCGGGGTCGACCCGCCGGGGCGGCCGCTGGCGGGCATCGCGTACGTCCGGGACCACCGGCGCGCGGAGCACCGGTTCACCGGCCCGCCGGGGCGGGGCGTGCGGCGCACGGTGCTGCACGCGGCGCTGGCGGCCCGCGCCGAGGAGCTCGGCGTGCAGCGGCGCACCGGCCGGGTGACCGACCTCGCCCAGGACGCCGACGGCGTGACCGCGGCCGGCGTGCGGGCCCGGTGGCTGCTCGGCTGCGACGGCCTGCACTCCACCGTCCGCCGGCTCGCCGGGCTCGAGGTGCCCGCCCGCCCCGGCCCCCGGCGGCGGTTCGGCGTGCGCCGGCACTACCGCGTCGCGCCGTGGACCGACCTCGTGGAGGTGCACTGGGGCGACCGCACCGAGGCGTACGTGACCCCCGTGGCGCCCGACCTGGTCGGCGTCGCCCTGCTCGGGCCCGCGCCGATCGACGTGGACGCCGAGCTCGCCGGGATGCCGGCGCTCGCCGACCGGCTCGCGGGTGCCGCGCTGGACGCGTCCGACCGGGGCGCGGGCCCGCTGCGCCAGCGCACCCGGGCCCGGGCGGCGGGCCGGGTGCTCCTGGTGGGCGACGCCTCCGGGTACGTCGACGCGCTGACCGGCGAAGGGCTGCGGCTGGGGTTCGCCCAGGCGCGGTCCGCGGTCGCCCACCTCGACGACCCCGCCGGCTACGCCCGCGCGTGGACCCGGGTGACCCGCGACTACCGCCTGCTGACGAGCACCCTGGTCGCCGCCGCGACGTCCCCGCTGCGCGGCGCGCTGGTGCCGGCCGCGGTGCGGCTGCCGCCGGTGTTCGCCGGCGCGGTGGAGCGGCTGGCCCGCTGACGGCTACCGTCGCCCGGTGACCGCCGACCACCCCGACCGGCCCGCTCCCGCCGCCCGCACCGCCCGGGCGGACGACGGCGTCGACCTGCTGTGGCAGGAGCAGGGCCGCGGGGCGCCGGTGCTGCTGCTGCAGGGCCAGGCGACGCCCGCGGCGGGGTGGGACCCCGTGGCGCGCGAGCTCGCCGCGGGGTTCCGGGTGCTGCGGTGCGAGCAGCGCGGCACGGGCGGCAGCGCCCCCGGCGCGGACGACCGGTTCAGCACCCGGCTGCTCGCGCAGGACGTGCGCGCGGTCCTGGACGCCGCGGGCGTCGAGCGGGCGCACGTTGTCGGGCACTCGATGGGCGGCAAGATCGCGCAGTGGCTCGCCGCCGACGAGCCGGGCCGGGTCGCCTCCCTGGCGCTGCTCGCCACCAGCGCCGGCGCCGGCGACGGGGTGCCGCGCGACGCCGCGGCGCACCGGCTGCTGCTGCGCGGCGACCCGGCCGAGCGGCGCCGGCTGTTCTTCGCCGACGACTGGGCCGCCGCGCACCCCGACGCGGTGCGCGCGTTCTTCGCCCTCGACGCCGACCGGGCCACGCTGCGCCTGCTGTACCGGGCGAGCACCACCCACGACGCGCTCGCGGCGCTCCCGCGGATCGCCGCGCCCACCCTGGTGGTGCACGGCACCGCCGACCGGCTGGCCGCGCTCGCCTCCGCGGAGCGGATCGCGGCGGAGGTCCCCGGCGCCCGGCTGCTCGCCGTGCCGGGCGCCGGGCACGGCCTGCACCTGGACAGCCCGGTGGCGCGGGACGCCGTGCGGGCGTTCCTGCAGGCCCGCGCCGCGGCCTGATCCCGGGAGCGAGCCCGGCGCCGCCCGCCGGGACGGGCGGGAAAGCGTCTCCCGGTCTTCGGCGAGGGTGCACGGACCGGACCCCGCCGGGACACCGGGAGTTCACAGCCGGTGCGCAGGGTGCTCTCGCGCCGACCGGCGCCCTCGCCCCCACCTCGGGAGACCACCTCCGTGAGTCCTGCACCCCGGACCCCCCGGCCCGCCGGCTGCCCGCGCGCGGCCCGCCCGCTCGCGGCGTCCCTGACCCTCGCCCTCGGCCTGCTCGCGGCCGCCCCGCTGGCCGCCGCCGGTGCCGCCGCGCCCGCTGCCGCGCCGGCGCCCGCGGCCGTCCCCGCCGCCGCGTCCGACGAGCCGGGATCCCGGTTCACGCTCGCGGTGCTGCCGGACACCCAGTTCTACTCGCGCTACTCCGCCGACCAGTTCCTCCCCCGGTACGGCACCGACCCGTTCCGGGAGCAGACGCGGTTCCTGGTCGAGCACGCCGACGAGCTGAACATCCCGTTCGTCGCGCACGTCGGCGACGTGGTCGACCGGGTGGGCGTGGCCGCCGAGTGGCAGGCCGCCGACGCCGCGATGGCGACGCTCGAGCAGGGCGGTCTGCCCTACTCCGTGCTGCCGGGCAACCACGACGTCCGCAACTCGGACGACACGCTGGCGGACGTCGACTACGACCTGGCCGCCGAGCCCTACCTGCAGTGGTTCGGCCCCGACCGCGCCGCGACCCAGAGCACCTACGGCGGCAGCGACCCGACGGGCCTGAGCCAGTACCACGTCTTCGAGGCCGAGGGCCAGGAGTTCATGGTGCTCGCGCTCGCCTGGCGGATCTCCGACCAGACCGTGCAGTGGGCGAAGGACGCGATGGCCGCGCACCCCGACGTGCCGGTCATCCTCACCACGCACTCGCTGCTGGACATCGAGGCCGACCAGACGACGCCGCGCGACACCGTGTACGGCGAGTGGCTGTGGAACCAGCTGATCCGCGGCAGCGACCAGATCTTCCTCACCTTCAACGGCCACTTCCACGGCGCCGCGCAGCAGACCCGGACGAACGACTTCGGCCGCAGCGTCACCAACGTGCTGATCGACTACCAGATGGCCTACGAGGGCGGCAACGGCTACCTCGGCCTGGTCGAGCTCGACCTGTCGCACGACACCCTGACCCTGCAGACGGCGTCGCCCTGGGTGACGGCCAAGCCGCAGGAGACCCTGACCGGCTACGACCAGCCGCTGCTGGACGGCCCGGGGCAGCGGTTCACCCTGGACCTGGACTTCAGCGAGCGATTCGCGGCGTTCGACCCCGGCTTCGGCCCCGGGCCGGGTACCTGGCCCTCCCTCACCGACCGCGCGCGCGACGTGCTGCTCGACGGCTTCGTCGGCCCGGACCCGGTCACGACCGAGCCTCCCGGCAACGCGCTGGACTTCCCCGAGGCCGAGGGCACCGTCGCGCACTGGCGGATGAGCGACCTGCCCGCGGGCGTGCTCGCCGAGGGCGCCACCGTGCCGGACGTCGCGCAGGGCAACGACCTGACCCGCGCCGCGATCGACCCCGCGCGCACGACGGCGCAGCCCGGCGACGTGACGGTGGTGCACGGCGGCGTGCACGGGTTCTCCTCGGACGGCGCCGCCGTCTGCTTCGCGAACTCGTCGGCCGCGCGGTTCAGCTACCTGACCACCGCGCCGGACGCGCCCGCGAACGCCGAGACGTTCCCCGACGGCTACACGATCGAGACGTTCCTGAAGGTCGACGCGTCCTGGACCGCCGCCGCCAACGGGTGGTCCAAGGCGGTCGTCCGGTC
>JAPSIJ010000211.1 GCA_031178805.1 Cellulomonas sp.
CGACTTCGCCCTCGCCGCCTGAGCGAGCCTCGAAGTCCGTCAGCCTGAGCTAGCTTCCGACTCAGACCCTGGCGTCATCTAGGGAGCCACTGCTCGCAGTCCTCGTCACCGGGGCTGCGGGGACTTTCAGGTGACTGAGCCCGTCCACCACTCGTCTGCGTGATGGTGGGGGCCGAGAAAATCGCAGCAGACTGCGCCCGGAGAAGCCCTGGTTCCACGTCATCGGACGCGGGTTCGATTCCCGCCACCTCCACATCGAGCCGACGAGGCCCGCCCCACCCGGGGCGGGCCTCGTCGCGTTCCGGGCCCGGGTGCGCGTCGTCGTCCACCGCCGAGTGGAAGGTCCGGCCCGACACGCGCACGGCGTGTCGGGCACAACCTTCCACTCGGTGCAGCCCGGCGCGCGGGCGCTGTCACCGGGCCGTGACCGGCAAGGCGACGAAGTCGCGGCAGCGGATCGGCCGGCGCAGCAGGGCCCGGACCGGGGCCGGGAGGCGGGGGAGCGCCTCGTCCGGGGGGACCGCGACCGGGGCGCCGAGGGTCAGCACCCGGCCGCCGAGCAGCATCCGGCACCGGCCCGCCGCCTCGACGTTCCGCAGCCACGCCACCCCGGGCCCGTAGGTCAGCGCGACCAGCACCGTGTCCCCGCGCCGGAAGGCCATCAGCGGCGTGCGCCGCACGGTGCCGGTGCGCCGGCCGACGTGCTCCAGGACGACGAGCCAGCCGAACCGCCCCGCGACCCGGAGCATCAGCGGGTTCAGCACCCGGCGGACGGGGGCGGTGGCGCGCAGCGGCATCGGCACGGCGGGCTCCTCGGGTCGGGGTCAGCCGCGCGCGGGTGCGGGCGGCACGTTCTGGTTCCGGCGGAACAGGTTCCCCGGGTCGTAGACGGCCTTCACCGCGGCGAGCCGGTCCCACGTGGCCCCGGGGTAGGCGGCGCGCACCCGCTCGGGCCCTTCGTCGCCGAGGAAGTTCACGTAGGCGCCGGGGTCGCCCTGGTCCAGCAGCGCGGCGGTGCCGGCGACCCACTCCGCGCGGGCCGGGCGCTCGGCGGGATCCTGCACGAACGCCGCGACGTTGGCCATCACCCGGCTCGACCGGTGCGCGTAGGCGGTGGCGTCGGCGGGCACCCGGGCGATCGCGCCGCCGAGCGCGCGCAGCTGCACGACCCGCATCCCGTCGGCCGCCTGCAGCCGGGCGAGCACCCGCTCCGCGAGCGGCACGTCGACGTGGTCCAGCAGCAGGGTGCGGGCGACGGCGGTCGGCCGGTACTCCGGGTCGGCCGGCGGGAACAGCTCCGGGTACGGGACCGGCCGGACCAGGTCGGCCAGCGGCGTGGCCAGCCCCCGCAGCGGCGCCAGCGCGGCGTCGGCCTCGTCCGCCGGGCCGGACCAGCACACCGACGCCAGCAGGACGAGCCCGCCGTGGTGCTCCGCGGGCACGAACGGCACCGGCGGGCAGGGCATCACGTTCATGATGGCGCTCAGCTGGTCGCCCGACGCGGCGAGCGCCGTCATGAAGCCGGCGACGGTCTCCGGGGTCGCCGGGAGCACCAGCATCCCGCCGGTCACGCCGTCGAGCGGGTGCAGCCGGAACCGGAACCGGGTGACCACCCCGAGGTTGCCCCCGCCGCCGCGCAGCGCCCAGAACAGATCGGGGTGCTGCTCGGCGTCCGCGCGCACCACCCGGCCGTCGGCGAGCACGACGTCGGCGGCGAGCACGTTGTCGATCGTGAGGCCGTGGGCGCGGGACAGGTACCCGACGCCGCCGCCCAGCGTGATCCCGGAGACCCCGACGGAGCCCGTGTCGCCGAACCCGATCGCCAGGCCGTGCGCGGCGAGCGCGGCGGACACCTCGCCGGCGGTCAGCCCGGCCTCCACCCACGCGGTGCGGGCGTCGGCGTCCACGTCGAGCCGCTTCAGGTCCCGCAGGTCGACGACCAGGCCGCCGTCGACCGTGCCGTGCCCGGCACCGCTGTGCCCGCCGCTGCGCACCGCGAGCGGCAGCCCGGCCTCCCGTGCGAAGACCACCGCCGCCGCCACGTCGGCGTCGTCGGCCGGCCGCACGATCACGGCGGGGCGGGGGTCGGTGCCGCCGAGGACCACGGTGCGGAGCGCGTCGTACGCGTCGTCGTCCGGTTCCACCACCCGCCCGGTCACGCGGGTCCGGAGGTCGGCCGGGGACAGGCTGGGTGACGTGGTCATGCGGCGCTCCTTCGCGCGGCGGGACGGGTTCCCAGCGTCGACCCGGGCGGGCGGCGGGGGCAAGGGGTTTCCGCCGTTCCCTCCGGTGACCGCCGTCCGTACGCTGGCGCGCATGGAGCTGCGGTTCGACGGCGAGGTGATCCACTGGCGCGGGCCGGCGCCGTACCACTTCGTCCGGGTGCCCGACGGCGAGGCGGCCGCCCTGCGCGCGGCGTCCGCGCTCGTGTCCTACGGGTGGGGCGTCATCCCCGTCGCCGCGACGCTGGGCGGCACCCGGTGGACGACGTCCCTGTTCCCCCGGGAGGGCGGCTACCTGGTGCCGGTCAAGGACGCGGTGCGCCGGGCGGAGGACGTGCGGCTCGGCGACACGGTGACGGTGACGCTGACCGTCGACGCGTAGCACTGGCACGATCGCGGCATGGCGTCCGCACCCCCGTCCCGTCCGTCCTCCGCCGCCTGGGCCCCGGTCGCGGTGGCGGCCCTGGGTGCGGTCCTGGCCGCCGTGGGCGTGCGGCTGCTGCACACGGCGACCGGCGTGCGGGCGGCCGCGGTCGCCCCGCTGAGCGACGCCGCGCTGGTCTGGCCGCGGCCGTCGGTCGCGGGGATGGTGCTGCTCGCGGCCGGCGCGGCGCTCGTCGGCGGCGGTGCCGGCTGGGCGCTCGCGCGGCGCCGGGCCGGGGAAGCGCGCGCGGGTAGGGACGGCCGTCCGTAGGCTCGGTGGCACCGCCGCGACGCCGCGACGGGCCTCGCCGTCACCGTCGACCGAAGGACTGGCATGAAGACGTTCACCCTGCCCGGCACCGACATCGTCGCCCCGAACGTGATCCTCGGGCTGATGCGGATCCAGGAGAAGTCCGACGACGAGGTCCGCGCCCTCGTCGGGGCCGCCCGGGACGCGGGCATCACGCTCGTCGACCACGCCGACGTCTACGGCGACGGGATGCACGGCTGCGAGCAGCGGTTCGCGGAGGCGATGGACCTGACGCCGTCGCAGCGCGACGAGCTGATCATCCAGACCAAGTGCGGCATCGTGAAGGACGGCCCGTACTTCGACTTCTCGTACGAGCACATCGTCGAGTCCGTCGAGGGGTCGCTGCGCGCGCTGCGCACCGACCACGTCGACATCCTGCTGCTGCACCGCCCGGACGCGCTGGTCGAGCCGGACGAGGTCGCGCGGGCGTTCGACGAGCTCGCCGCGGCGGGCAAGGTCCGCGCGTTCGGCGTCTCGAACCACACGCCCGCGCAGATCGAGCTGCTGAAGCGGTCGGTGACCCAGCCGCTGGTGGCCAACCAGGTGCAGCTGAGCATCACGCACGCCCCGCTGGTCGCCCAGGGCGTCGCCGCGAACATGGCGGCGCTCGACCAGTCGATCAACCGGGACGTGGGGCTGCTCGACTACTGCCGGCTGAACGACATCACGCTGCAGGCCTGGTCGCCGTTCCAGGCCGGCTTCTTCACCGGGGTGTTCCTGGGCGACCGGGAGACCTACCCCGAGCTGAACGACGTCCTCGACCGGCTCGCCGCGAAGTACGACGTCACGCCGACCGGCATCGCCACGGCGTGGATCACCCGGCACCCCGCGCAGATGCAGGTCGTGCTCGGCACCACCACCCCGTCGCGGGTGACCGAGGCCGCCGCCGGCTCGGACCTGCCGCTGACCCGCGCGGAGTGGTACGAGCTGTTCCGGGCGGCCGGCCACACCGTGCCGTGACCGGCAGTGCGGGCCCGACGGCGGCCGGCGCCGCCCGCAGGTGGGGATTCCGTTCGCATCCCAGCGCGCATACCGTGGTGGGATGAGCACGCAGATCGCCGTCAGGCTTCCCGATGACCTCGTCCACGCGGTCGACGCCCTGGTGGCGGCCGGCCAGGTGCGGAGCCGTGCGTCGCTCGTCGAGCGCGCGCTGGCGCGCGAGCTGCGGCGGTTGCAGACCGAACGGGACATCGAGATCCTCCGGCGGTCTTCCGACGGCGACGACCTCGACGAGCTCGTCCGCGCGGCGTCGCGGGCGCCGATCACCGGACTCGACTGATGCGCGCCATCCACCTGGCTTCGGTCGACAAGACCCGACCGGTGCTCGTCCTGACGCGCGCGGCGGTGCTGCCCTACCTCGGCCGTATCACGGTCGCGCCGATCACCTCCTCCGTCCGCGGACTGTCGACGGAGGTGCCCGTGGGGCGTCCCAACGGTCTCGACCACGAGTGCGCGGTGAGCTGCGACAACGTGGTGACCATCGCGGCGGGGCAGCTCGGACGACAGATCGGGCTGCTGTTGCCTGCCCAGGAGCCGCTGCTCGCTCGGGCGCTGGCGGCGGCGTTCGACCTCGCCGACGACTGACGCCGCCGTGTCGCACGCGTGCGGCACCATCAGGACATGGTCTTCGACTTCGAGCAGCCGCTGTGGGTGTGGGCCGCGCGCCCCGGCGAGCAGTGGACTTTCGTGAGCGTCCCCGACGAGGCGTCCGACGAGATCCTCGAGCGGGCCGGGGCGCACGCCCGCGGGTTCGGGTCGCTGAGGGTCGAGGTCACCGTGGGCGGCACGACGTGGCGGACGTCGATCTTCCCGGACAGCGAGCGCCGGTCCTACTCGCTGCCGGTGAAGAAGGCCGTCCGGCTGGCCGAAGGGCTC
>JAPSIJ010000212.1 GCA_031178805.1 Cellulomonas sp.
GTCGCGGCCGCCGTGTCGCCCTACGTGGTCGTCTCCGTGCTGACCCAGGACGAGTTCGTCTCCACCCTCGCCGACCAGGTGAACCAGGTGCTGGTGATCCTGTACGCGCTGCTGGGGCTGTCCGTCGTGATCGCGGTGCTCGGCATCGTGAACACGCTGGCGCTGTCCGTCATCGAGCGCACCCGCGAGATCGGCCTGCTCCGCGCGGTCGGCCTCGGCCGGCTGCAGCTCGCGGGCACGGTCGTGGTCGAGTCCGTGCTCACCGCGGTGTTCGGCACCGTGGTCGGGCTCGTCGTCGGGGTCTCCCTCGCGGCGACGCTCCCCACGGTCTACGCCGAGCAGGGGCTGTCCGAGCTCGTGATCCCGTGGGGCGACCTCGCGGGCATGCTGGCGCTCGCCGTGGTCGTCGGCGTGCTGGCCGCGCTGTGGCCCGCGGTGCGGGCCGCCCGGATGCGGGTGCTGGACGCCGTCAGCTACGAGTGAGCACCCACCCGTCCGGGCCGGCGAGGTCGTCGGCCCGGGCGGGGCCCCACGAGCCAGGCTCGTACGGCTCCGGCTCCGGGCGGTCCGGCCCCAGCAGCGGGGCGAACGCCGCGAACGCCGCCCGCAGGCCCGACGGCGTGGTGAACAGCGTCCGGTCGCCGACCAGCACGTCGTGCAGCAGCGACGCGTACGGCGGCAGCGGGTCCCCCGGCTGCACGTCGTCCAGCGCGAGAGTCGCCGTGCCGGTGGCCAGCCGCAGGTCGGGACCCGGCTGCTTCACCGTCGTGGTGATGTCGATGCCGCCGTCGCCCGCCAGCGAGACGCTGATCCGCCCCGGGCCGGTCTCCTCGCCGAACAGCTCGTCCGGCGTGCGGAGCACCAGCGTGACCCGCTGCGCGGAAGCCGCCATCCGCTTGCCCGTGCGCAGCAGGAACGGCACGCCCTGCCAGCGCTCGTTGTCCACCCACAGCCGCGCGGCGACGAAGGTGTCGGTCGTCGAGTCGTCGGCGACGCCCTCGATGTCCCGGTAGCCCTCGAACTGGCCCAGCACCACGTCCTTCGCGGGGTCCAGCGGCCGGAAGCGGCTGATCACGTGCTCCCGGGCCGTCGCCAGGTGGTCGGCGTCCATCCGGGCCGGCGGCTCCATCGCGACCTCGGCGGCCACCTGGAACAGGTGCGTCACCAGCATGTCGAGCGCGGCACCGGTCTCGTCGTAGAAGTCCGCGCGGTCCGCGACGTCCAGCGTCTCCGGGACGTCGATCTGCACCTGAGCCACGTGCCGGCGGTTCCACACGCCCCCGAACAGCTCGTTGGCGAACCGCAGCACGTGCAGGTTCTGCGTCGCCTCCTTGCCGAGGAAGT
This sequence comes from Cellulomonas sp., assembly GCA_031178805.1. Lineage (GTDB taxonomy): Bacteria > Actinomycetota > Actinomycetes > Actinomycetales > Cellulomonadaceae > Cellulomonas. The sequence goes on from JAPSIJ010000212.1 coordinate 1,345, forward strand.
GGTCGATCCGGAACACCTGCTCCTCGTCGAGCACCTCGTGCACCAGGGCGTCGAGCTCCTCGAACGACTCCGGCGACGTGCCGTAGGGCTTCTCGTAGACGACCCGGACGCCCTCGGCGAGGCCGTGCGCCCGCAGCGCCCGGGTGGTCGGGGCGAACGCCGACGGCGGCACCGCGAGGTAGTGCACGACGGTCACGTCGCCGTCCTCGCCCGCCAGCTCCTCCGTCGCCGCGCGGATCGCGTCCACCAGCTCGCCGGGGTCGTCCTCCGTGAACGTCGCCGCGTAGCGCACGTGCCCGTCCAGCAGGCCGGCGTGCGCCTCGTCGCCGTGCTCGGCGAGCGAGTCGTGCACCAGCTGGGCCATCTCCTCGTCCGGCACCGGCTTGCGGCCCGTGCCGATGACCAGGAACCGCTCGGGCAGCAGGCCGCCCGCGGCGAGGGCCGCCAGGCCGGGGTAGACCATCCGCTGGGCGAGGTCGCCGCGGGCGCCGTGCAGCACCAGCAGGACGGGGCGGTCGGGGGTGCTGGGGTCGGTCGTGTCGCTCACGCGGCTCCTCGTGCTGGGCTGGTTCGTCGGGCCGGTCGGGTCGGCGTCAGACGCCGGGACGCGGGGTGGTCGGGTCCGTCGGCGCGGGGCCGGGGTCCGGGTGCGTGGGGGTCGGGCCGCCGGGCGTCGGGCCGCCGGGCGTCGGGCCCGGGTGCGTCGGGCCGGGCTGCGCCGGACCGGGGGTGGTCGGGTCCGTGGGCGCCGGGTCCGTGGACGCCGCGCCGGCGCCCGCCTGCCGCTGCTTCTCCAGCAGCTCCCGCGCCTTGGCGGCGGCCTGGTCGACCCGGCGGTCGGTGGCCACCCCGGTGCGGGTCTTCACCGCGTCGGCGGCCTTGTCGATGGCGCCCGCGATCTTGTCCTCGTTGCCCGCCACGGCCTGCTTCGCCCTGCTGACGAAGTCCCCGATGCCCATCGCTGCACGCTCCCGTCGTCGCCGGCCCCCGCCCACCCGAGTCAACGTCGGGGCCGACCCCCTCGCAACCGGGGACGCCGCGGCGGTGACGGTCGGGTGGAGGTCCGGCGCGCGCGACGGGAACGGGACCCCGGCGCGGGCGGCGCCTCGTACCCTCGGGGCGTGACCCGCACCCGAAGCCCCCGCCGCCGCGTCGGCTGCCTCGTCGGATCCGTCCTCGCCGTCGTCCTCCTGGTCGGCGGCGCGCTGCTCGCGGACCGGGTGACCCACGGGTTCGCCGAGGACGCCGCGGCCGACGCCGTGCGGACCCGGCTGGACGCCGCCGACCTGGACGTGACCATCGCCGGCTTCCCGTTCCTGACCCAGGTCGCCGCGAACTCCCTGGACGACGTGCGGCTGCAGGCGCCGGCCGCGACGCTGCAGGGGATGGCCGTGACGGACCTCGACGTGACCGCCACCGGGGTCGCGATCCGCGGTGCCCGCGGCGCCGAGGCGGTGCACGCGACGGCGACCGTGCCCACCGCCGCGCTGCAGCAGCTGCTCCGGGAGCGCACCGGCTGGGACCTCGACCTCACCGTGCAGGGCGAGACCCTGGTCGCCGGCGGCGCCGTCGCCGGGCTGCCCGTGTCGGTGTCCCTCACCGTCGCGCCCGCCGGCGTGGACGGGCTGACCGCGACCGTGACCGGCGCGTCGCTCGCCGGCCTCGCGATCGACGCCGGCTCGCTGCCGGACGGCCTCGGCGCGCGGCTGTCGGAGCTCAGCGTCGTCGACCAGCTGCCCGCCGGCGCGGAGGTCACCGGGGCGACGGTCGCCGCCGACGGCCTGCACCTCACCGTCGAGGCCGCCGACGTCACCCTCGACTCGCTGTGACCGGCGTGCTGGACACCCTGCGGACCCTGCCCGGCGAGATCTGGGACCGGGCGACCACCGTCCAGCCCGCGCCGGGGCAGGCGGTGCTGCTCGGCACGCTGGCCGCGGCGCTGCTGCTGCTCGTGGTGCCGACGCTCTGGCACCTGTCCCGGCACGTGCTGACCATCGTGCACGAGGCCGCGCACGGGCTGGTGGCGGTGCTGTCCGGCCGCCGGCTGTCCGGCATCCGCCTGCACTCGGACACCTCCGGGCTCACCGTCTCGGTCGGCAAGCCGCGCGGGCCGGGCATGGTCGCGACGGCGTTCGCGGGCTACGTCGGGCCGGCGGTGCTCGGGCTCGGGGCGGCGTGGCTGCTGGGCCGGGGGTACGCGGTCGGGCTGCTGTGGCTGCTGCTCGTCGCGCTCGTGCTCGTGCTGGTGCAGATCCGGAACTGGTACGGGCTGTGGTCGGTGCTGGTCACCGGCGTCGTGCTGGTCGGCGTCAGCTGGTGGGGCACCCCGGCGGTGCAGGTCGCGGTGGCCTACGCGGTGACCTGGTACCTGCTGCTCGGGTCCCCCCGGGCGGTGCTGGAGATGCAGTCCCAGCGCCGCCGGTCGCGCGGCCGCGGCACGTCCGACGCGGACATCCTCGGCCGGCTGACGCCCCTGCCCGGCGGGTTCTGGGTCGGGGTGTTCCTGGTGGTGTGCGTCGGCGCGCTCGTGCTCGGCGGGTCGTGGATCCTGCAGCGCCCGCTCCTGTGAGGGCGGCCGCCGCGGCCGGCGGTCAGCCCGTCGTGACGCAGGTGCCCAGCTGCCGGTCCAGCGCCGCGCGCTCGGCCTCCGTCACCCACAGCCCGTACGCCGCCTTCACCCGGATCTGCCGGATCGCGTACGCGCACCGGTAGCCCGTGCTCGGCGGCAGCCACGTCGCGGCGTCGCCGTCCCCCTTGGCGCCGTTCAGCGGGCCGTCGACCGCGAGCAGGTTCGCGGGGTCGTTCGCGAACTGCCGCCGGGTCTCGGCGTCCCACTGCTGCGCGCCCTTCTGCCAGGCGTCCGACAGCGGCACGACGTGGTCGATCTGCACGTCCGCGCTGCTCGGGCCCCGCTCGAAGTCGATCGTCGCGCCGCCGAACGGGTCGACCAGCGTGCCGCTGAGCACCACGCAGTCGTGGGTGCCCTCCTCGAAGACCACGTCGGTGAGGTCGCGCGCCAGGATGTCGTTGCGGGTGTCGCAGCCGTTGCGGTCGACGTCCGCCCACGCGAGGCCGAACTGGTCCCGGTCGTAGCCGGTCCGCGGCGCCCGGCCCTTGACCGCCAGGCCGGCCAGCTCGGCGCGCGCCCGCTCGACGTCGGCCGCGGTGACGGGCAGCCGCGCCGACTCCCGGGCCTGCGACCACACCGGCAGCCCGGCGCCGAGCGCGACCGACACGACCAGCACCAGCCACACCCAGCCGAGCCGGCCTCCCGTCCTGCGGGCGGCGGGACGGCGGGGGCGGGCGGGGCGACTCACCGCGGAACCGTCGCACACCGCACCGACACAGCACCTCCTCCTCGTGCCGCCCGGCGCGCCGCACGGGCGCCCCGGTCGCGCCCTACGGTCGTCGCAGGAGGTGGCATGACGACCGCAGCTGACCGGGGCCGACGCCCGTGGGGACCGACG
>JAPSIJ010000213.1 GCA_031178805.1 Cellulomonas sp.
GGCAGCTGCCGCGAGCGGCCGATGGCGTCCACCTCGGTCACGGGGCCCGCGGCCGGCAGCTGGACGGCCGTCTTGGTGGGCCACACGTCGACCCACGGCTCGGGAGCGGGGAAGAACCCGCCGTCCCGGGCGCCCTGCCGGTTGAGGGTGTAGCCGTCCGCGCGCGACCAGAGGACGGCGAGCGGCCCGCGCGGCGTGTCGTAGAGCAGCCCGCGCGCCGCCGGGTCGTCGAGCTCGAGCCACCGCACGAAGTCGGCGCCGTCGAGGTGCTCCGCCGCCGTGGCGTACGCCAGCAGCGAGGGCTTGGGGCTGCGGTCCCGCAGGATCAGCCCGAAGTGGTACTCCCGGTCGGACGCGCTCGCGCCGTAGGGGTTCACCTTGCGGTTGTCGTAGAGCTGGAACCACTGCAGGACGTCCACGCCCTGGGTGGGCGCGAGGACGCAGCTCAGCAGGGTGTTCTCCGCGGCCGTGCGGTAGGTGTCCTCCCACCAGGAGTTCGGCTTGGTGGGGGCGTACGTCTCGGTGAGCCACAGCGCCATCGACGGCCCCGCGTGCTGGTCGATCTGCCGCCGCGCCTCGGTGAGCGCGCCGTAGAAGTTCCAGTACGACCCGGACGCGCCCACGCCCCACTGGTCGGGGGTCGGGGCCCAGTCCGGCGTGACGTTGCCGCGGCCGGGGTGCAGGTTGAACACGTGCGCCTGCTGCGCCAGCCCGGCGGAGAACATCCCGGCGGCGTAGACGTCGTCCATGCCCGCGAGCCCGACGGCGATCAGCTTGATGTCGCTCCCCCGCCGGTCGATCTCGGCACGGAACGCCGTGGCCCACTTGGTCACGTACTTCTCCGCGCCGACGCCCTGCCGGACGCCGACGCGCATGTTCCACTCGTTCGCGCACTCGTAGTGGGTCGCGTGCGCCTGCTCGGCCAGGTCCAGCTCCGAGGACACGTACGCCGCGAGCGCCGCGGGGTCGCCGTCGAACTCCTCCGGGCTGGCGGGCGTGCGCAGCCGGTGCTGCCGGAACCCGAAGGAGTCGAGCTCGGCGGACGTGAAGTGCGCGTGCCGGCTGTGCCGGACGCCCATCCGCCGGATCAGCTCGCGCTCCTCCGCCGGCCCGAACAGGTAGTCGGCGGCGAGGCCGAACATGCTGGTCTCGGCGGTGTCGGTGAACTGGTGCGGCGGCAGCACGGCGATGTTGGTCCGGGCGTACTCGGTGTCGCCGCCCGCGCTGACGGTCAGCTCGACGAACGCGATGCCGCGCCCGGGCAGGGTGACGGCGGCGTCGTCGGTGACGGTGGCGCCCGGTCCGGCGACGACGGTCTGCGTCCGCTGGGCGACGACCTGGCCGTCGAAGTCGTGCGCGACCCACGCGAAGGTGACCGCGCGCGTGGCGCGCCCGTTGCGCGCGACGCCGTGCACGGTGAGCGCGCCGCCCTGCGACCAGATGTTGTAGGGCCGGTCGGTCCAGACGTCGGCCGCCAGCGGGCGGCCGGTGGCCAGGGCGTCCACCACCACGGGGCGGGCCCCGGCGGCGAGCACGACGTTCGCCACGGCCCGGAAGGTGCCGTCGGCGACGGTGGTCGCCGGCAGGTGCAGCGCGCCGTTGTCCCGCCAGGTCGAGTTCCCGCCCGGGGCGACGACGTACAGCGTGGTCCCGGCGAGCGCCTGGGCGAACAGCGTGCGGGCGCCGGTCTGGTACGGGATGCCGCCGCGCGGGTCCCGGGCCCAGTCGGCGACCCCGTGGAAGGTCTCGACGACGGTGCCGGCCGTGGCGGTCTCGCGGCGCATCATGCCGTTGGACCCGGAGGTCGCCCCGGGGCTGACCACGTCGTAGACGATCTCGAGGCGGCCGCCGCGCGGGACGAACGTGCCGCGCACGCTCGCGCCGGTGGCGGTGGCGGGGACGTCCCAGGTCACGACGACCGCCGGCGTCCCGTCCTCCGCGGCCCCGAGGACCGACGTGCCGGACGTCAGGTTCAGCGACCCGAGGCGGTAGCCCCGGAACCGCTGCACGACGGTGCCGGCGCCGTCCACCAGGGACACGGTGCCGCCGGCGCCGCGGATCGTGTAGCCGTCGCCGGCGAGCTGGACGCCCGTGGTGGCGGCCGCCGGGGCGGGCGTGCCGTGCAGCAGGAGCTGCGAGCCGAGGACGCCGAAGAACCCGGCGGCCATGAGCTCGCGGCGGGACAGGCCGCGCCCCGGCGGCAGCGGGGCGTCGGACGGGGAGGCAGGAGCGGGGTGCACGTCGTCGGACATCGGTCCTCCTAGCTGGGCCGCGCGGGCGGCGGCCGGAACGGGCGGCATCAACCCTTGATGCCGCTGGACATCCCCACCCCCCGGAGGAACTGCTTCTGGAAGACGAGGAAGAGCACCACGGGGATCAGCACCGCGATGAACAGGCCGGCCATCAGCAGCGACACCTCGCTGGTGTTCGCCAGCCGGGGCAGCGCCACGGAGACCGGCTGCAGCGCGGGGTCGGTCAGGACGAGCAGCGGCCAGAGGAACTCCTTCCAGGCCGCGACGACCGTCAGCAGCGAGACCACGCCCAGGATCGGCCGGGACAGCGGCAGCACGATCGAGCCGAGCATCCGCCACGGGCCGGCACCGTCGATGCGTGCGGCCTCGAACAGCTCGCCGGGCAGGGCGTCGAAGAACCGCTTGATGATCACGACGTTGAACGCGTTCGCCGCGGCCGGCAGCCACACCGCCCAGTAGGTGTTCTGCAGGCTGGCGCCGAGCAGCGGCAGGTCCAGCACCGTCAGGTACAGCGGCACCAGCGAGACGACGCCCGGGATGAACAGCGCGGACAGCACCAGCGCGGACAGCAGCCTCCCCCACCGCGGCCGCAGGATGCTCAGCACGTAGGCGCCCGTCACGCAGACGAACAGCGTGATCACCCAGGAGCCGAGCGCCACCCAGACCGTGTTCACCATGGCGGTGCCGATCTGCAGCCGGTTCCAGGCGTCGGGGAGGTTCTGCAGCTGGAAGCCCGAGGGCCACAGGCCGAACGGGTCGCGCAGCGAGTCCTGGGTGGTCGAGGTCGCGGCCTTGGCCAGCCACAGGATCGGCCCGGCACCGGCCACGACCAGGCCGATGCCCACGAGCACCTCGGTCAGGCGCATCCAGAACCGGACGACGGGGCGGCGCAGGTCGGCGTCCGAGATCGCGGTGCGCTCGCGGGTCTCGGTCGCGGCGCGGCGCCGGCGGGCGGCCAGCACGGCGAGCGGCGTGCCGGGACGGGTGGTGCTCATGCGCGGGTGACCTTCCGGGTGGCGAGCTGGTAGATGCCGGCGAACACCGCCAGGACGAGCGCGAGCAGCAGGGACAGCGCGGTGGCCGCGCCGTAGTCCCCGTTGACGAACGCGTAGTTGAAGATCATCAGCAGGACCGTCATGGTCGCGTTGTTGGGCCCGCCGCCGGTGAACAGGTACGGGCCGGTGAACACCTGCGCGGTGCCGATGATCTGCAGGAGCACGAGGACGACGACGATGCTGCGGATCTGCGGCAGCGTGATGTGCCAGATCCGGCTCCAGATGCCGGCGCCGTCGAGCTCGGCGGCCTCGTAGAGCTCGCTCTGCACGCCGGTGAGCGCGGCGATGAAGATGATGACGTTGGTACCTGCGCCGGCCCAGGTCGCCTCGAGCACGAGCGAGGGCAGGGCGGAGTCGGTGGAGTTCAGCCAGCCGACGGGGTCCACCCCCACCCAGCCGAGCGCCGTGTTGAACAGGCCGTCGGGCGACGGGTCGTAGAACACCTTCCACAGCAGCACGGAGACCACGGGCGGCACCACGACCGGCAGGTAGGCCAGAGCGCTGTACAGCCCGCCGCGGGTGCGCAGCTCGCTCATGGCGACGGCCAGCACCACGGGGATCGGGAACCCGATGACGAGGCAGAGCAGGCCGTAGACCAGGGTGTTGCCCACGGCCGTCGGCAGCAGCGGGTCGGAGAGCACGTAGGTGAAGTTCTCCAGCCCCACCCACGACGGATCCGTCACGAAGTTCGTCCGCTGGAAGCTCATGACGAGCCCCCGGACGATCGGGCCCCAGCAGAAGTACAGGAAGACCAGGATCATCGGCAGCGCGATCACCGTCGCCGAGAGGTTCTCGCGGCGCAGGAACCAGGGCCGGCGCCGGCGCCGGACGGGGGCCGGTCGCGGCTCGGCGGCCCGGGGGGCGGGCGCCGCGGCCCGGGCGGGGGTGGACGTGGTGGTCATGGCCGGTCTCCTGCGGTGGGGGCGGGCGGCGCGGGGCCGGGGGCGGGCGGGGGGCGCCCGCACCCGGCGTCGCGTCAGCGCGAGGAACGCTCGATGCGGGTCTGCGCCGTCTCCGCGGCGGTGGCGAGCAGGGCGTCGATGTCCGCGCCCTCCTCGGTGAGCACCTGCTGCACGACGGTGTCGAGCAGGGCGTAGACCTCCTGCGCCGCGCTCACCGGCTCGGTCCGCAGGGTCAGGTCGTCGAGGCCGTCGGCGTAGTCGGCGAGGTGCTCCTGCGGCACGTTGATCTCCTCGGCGATCCAGCCCAGGTACTGGTCGTACAGCTCGGGGCGCACCGGCGGGATGCGCGGGATGCCCACGTTGCCGCCGTCCTCCCGGGAGGCGCGGGCGGTGCTGACGGCGATGTCCTCGTCGCTGTACTGCCGGAGCTCGTAGAAGTCGACCCACCGGACGGCGGCCTCCTTCTCCGCCTCGGAGGCGGCCGGGTTCACCACGGCGACCGAGCCGCCGGCGAGCACCGAGCCGTCGCTGCCGGGGCCCTCGGGCACCGACGCGACGCCGATCGACTCGCGCGCCATCCCGTAGTTGTTCACCG
>JAPSIJ010000214.1 GCA_031178805.1 Cellulomonas sp.
TCCACGCTGGTGAACGCGCTCGCCGGCGCGGACGTGATGGCCACCGGGGAGCGGCGCGCCGACGGCCGCGGCCGGCACACCACCGTGCACCGCGAGCTCGTCGCCCTGCCGGGCGGCGCGAGCCTGATCGACACCCCGGGGCTGCGCGGCGTGGGCCTGGTCGCGGACCCGGCGTCGCTCGACGCCACCTTCGCCGACGTCGCAGCGCTCGCCGCCGGCTGTCGGTTCGCCGACTGCGCGCACCGCACCGAGCCCGGCTGCGCGGTCCTCGCCGCCGTCGCGGACGGGGAGCTGGCCGCCCGGCGGCTGGACTCCTGGCGCCGGCTGGCCCGGGAGGCCGCCTGGCAGGAGCGCCGCGCGGACGCCCGGCTGGCGGCGGCGGAGCGCACCCGGGTCCGGCAGGCCACCGCCGCGTACCACCGCGTGCAGCGCGGCCGCCCGGCCCGCTGACTCCGTCCGGCGGGCGGGTGCGGCGGCGCGGCTCCCCGGCGCCGGGGAGAATGGCGCCATGCCACCGCGCCGCCGCACCGACCCCGCGGTCGGCCGGGCCGCCGTCGCCGCCTGGCGCGCCGACCCGTCCGACGCCGCCGCCCGCCGCACCGCCGTCCGGTTCACGCTCGAGGAGCTCGCCGACGTCGCCCCCGGCCACACGGTCGAGGTCCGGGTCCCGCCGGACGGCGCCGTGCAGGCCGTCGAGGGGCCCCGGCACACCCGCGGCACCCCGCCGAACGTCGTGGAGACCGACCCGCAGACCTGGCTGGCGCTGGCCACCGGCGCGCTGACCTGGCACGAGGCGATGGGCTCCGGCGCGGTCCAGGCGTCGGGGGAGCGGGCCGACCTGGCCGCCTGGCTCCCGCTCCAGGCCACCCGCTCGCGCGCCTGACCCGCTGGTCCGCGGCGGCGGCGCCGGTGCCGGCGTCGAGGTCGTCCTCCCGCGGCGAGGTCGTCCCTCGCCGCTGACGACCTCGCGGGCAGATGACGACCTCGGCGCACGCGGCCGCACGCGGCCGCACGCGGCCGCACGCGGCCCGGGCGGAGCGGGGTCAGCAGGTGAGGATCTCCGTCGGGCCGCGCTCGGCGTGCCGGGTGCCGGCGGTGGCGGCCGCCACGGCGGCGTCCAGGGCGTCCAGGTGGGCCGGCGGCACCAGCAGCGTGAACGTGGCCTCGGCGCCGTAGGCGACGTCGGCCACCGCCGCGTCGTGGCCGGCGCACCAGTCGTGCAGCACGCCGTGCAGCCGGCCGGCCTCGGCGTGCGGGACGGCGACCGTGACCCGGACCGCCGCGCTGCGCCGGAGCACCACGGCGCGGTCGAGCACCTCGGAGGTCGCCGTCGAGTACGCCCGCACCAGGCCGCCGGCCCCGAGCAGCACCCCGCCGAAGTACCGGGTGACGACGACCACGAGGTCGGTGAGCTCCCGGCGGCGGAGCACCTCGAGCATCGGGACGCCGGCGGTGCCGGACGGCTCGCCGTCGTCGGTGGACCGCTGCTGCTCCGCGTGCGGGCCGACCGCCAGGGCGACGCAGTGGTGCCGGGCGTCCCAGTACCGCTTGCGCACGGCGGCGACCACGGCGTCGGCGTCCGCGACCGAGGCCACCGGGTGCGCGAGCGCGAGGAACCGCGACCGCTTCACCACCAGCTCGTGCTCGACCGGCGCGGCGAGGGTGGACGGGTACCGCGGCGCGGCGTCGGCAGCGGGTCCCACCGGGCGAGCCTAGGCCGTGGCGCCGCCTAGGATCGACGGGTGGCCGATGCGACAGACCCCGGGCGACCCGACGACGAGACGGGTGCCGACGTCCCCGTGACGCCGGCGCCCGAGCCGCGGCCCGCGCCCGACGCGACGCCGGAGCCGGGGTCCCGGCCCGAGCCCACCGAGGCGGAGCTGGCCGAGGTGGCCGCCCCGGCGACGGTGCGCCGGGCCCCGAAGATCGGCGCGTTCATCACCGCGGGCGCGCTGCTCGGCGCGCTCCTCGGGCTGGTGGCGGCGCTGCTCGCCGGGCCGTCGAGCGACCTGCAGGCCGACGGCACCGCGTTCATCAGCATCCTGGAGGGCCAGGGCAGCGCGCGGTTCCTGTCGGCGGTCGCGGGTGCGGTCGTCGGTGCGCTGGTCGGCGCCGCGCTCGCCCTCCTGGCCGACCGGCGCAGCCTCCGCCGGACCGCGGGACGCCGCCCCCGCTGACCCGCCGGCCCGCCCCGGCGGAGCCCCCCGGTCGGTCCCGCGGAGTCGGCGCCCGGCGTGGCATGTGTCACCATGGAGACGTGGCCCCCCGCGGAGACGGACTGCTCAACCACGACCTCTTGCCGAACGAGAAGGGCCCCCAGGACGCGTGCGGCGTCTTCGGGGTCTGGGCTCCCGGCGAGGAGGTCGCCAAGCTCACCTACTTCGGGCTCTACGCCCTGCAGCACCGCGGGCAGGAGTCCGCGGGCATCGCGACGTCGAACGGCGAGCAGCTGCTGGTCTACAAGGACATGGGGCTGGTGTCCCAGGTCTTCGACGAGACCGCGCTGAACGCCCTGCACGGGCACATCGCCGTCGGGCACGCGCGCTACTCGACCACCGGCGGCAGCACGTGGGAGAACGCGCAGCCGACGCTCGGCCCGACGGCCGGCGGCACCGTGGCGCTCGCGCACAACGGCAACCTGACCAACACGGCCGAGCTGGTCGACCTCGTCGCCGAGCGGTACGGCAGCCAGCGGCGCGGCGAGCTCGCGCGCGGCAACACCACGGACACCGCGCTGGTGACGGCCCTGTTCGCCGGGGACCCTGACCACACGCTGGAGACCACCGCGCTCGAGGTGCTGCCGCGGCTGCGCGGGGCGTTCAGCCTGGTGTGGATGGACGAGCACACGCTGTACGCCGCCCGCGACCCGCAGGGCGTGCGCCCGCTGGTGCTCGGCCGGCTGGAGCGCGGCTGGGTGGTCGCGAGCGAGACCCCGGCGCTCGACATCGTGGGTGCGTCGTTCGTCCGGGAGATCGAGCCGGGCGAGATGGTGGCGATCGACGCGGACGGCCTGCGCACGCAGCGGTTCACCGAGCCGCAGCAGCGCGCCGGCTGCGTGTTCGAGTACGTGTACCTCGCCCGCCCCGACACCTCGATCTCCGGCCGCTCGGTGCACGCCGCGCGCGTGGAGATGGGCCGGCGGCTCGCGCAGGAGCACCCGGTCGAGGCCGACCTGGTCATCCCGGTCCCCGAGTCCGGCACCCCGGCGGCGGTCGGCTACGCGCAGGCGTCCGGCATCCCGTTCGGCCAGGGCCTGACCAAGAACGCCTACGTCGGCCGCACGTTCATCCAGCCGTCGCAGACGCTGCGCCAGCTGGGCATCCGGCTGAAGCTGAACCCGCTGCGCGAGGTGATCCGCGGCAAGCGGCTGGTGGTCGTCGACGACTCGATCGTGCGCGGCAACACCCAGCGCGCGCTGGTGCGGATGCTCCGCGAGGCGGGCGCCGCCGAGGTGCACGTCCGGATCAGCAGCCCGCCGGTGAAGTGGCCGTGCTTCTACGGCATCGACTTCGCCTCCCGCGCGGAGCTGATCGCCAACGGCCTCGCCGTCGAGGAGATCGGGTCCTCGCTGGGCGCGGACTCCCTCGGCTACATCTCCATGGAGTCGATGATCGCCGCCACCGAGCAGCCCGCCGCCCAGCTGTGCACCGCGTGCTTCAGCGGGAAGTACCCGATCGAGCTGCCGTCGCAGGACCGGCTCGGCAAGCACCTGCTGGAGCAGAACGAGCTGCCGCTCGGCGCCCCGGAGGACGGCCTGGCCACGCTCGTGCCCGGCCACGGCGGCGCGACCGCGCTGGAGCACCCGTGACCGCGGGCACGCCGGCGGGCGTGACCTACGCCGCCGCGGGCGTCGACACCGAGGCGGGCGACCGGGCGGTCGAGCTGATGAAGGACGCCGTGCGCGCGACGCACGGCCCGCAGGTGCTGGGCGGGGTCGGCGGGTTCGCCGGGCTGTTCGACGCCTCGGCCCTGGTCGGCTACCGGCGGCCGCTGCTCGCGACGTCCACGGACGGCGTCGGCACGAAGGTCGCGATCGCGCAGGCGATGGACGTGCACGACACCATCGGGTTCGACCTGGTCGGCATGGTGGTGGACGACATCGTCGTCGTGGGCGCGAAGCCGCTGTTCATGACGGACTACATCGCCTGCGGGCGGGTCGTGCCGGAGCGGATCGCGGACGTGGTGCGCGGCATCGCGGCCGCCTGCTCCGTCGCGGGCACCGCGCTGGTCGGGGGCGAGACCGCGGAGCACCCGGGCCTGCTCGGCCCCGACGAGTACGACGTGGCGGGCGCCGCGACCGGCGTGGTCGAGGCCGACGCGCTGCTCGGCCCGGAGCGGGTGCGCGCGGGCGACGTGCTGATCGCGCTCGGCTCGTCCGGGCTGCACTCGAACGGCTACTCGCTGGTGCGCCGCGTCGTCGAGGTCGCCGGCTGGACGCTGGACCGGCACGTCCCGGAGCTCGGCCGCACGCTCGGCGAGGAGCTGCTGGAGCCGACCCGCGTCTACGCCGCTGACTGCCTGGCCCTGGTCGAGCGCGCCGGCGGCGCCGTGCACGCGTTCAGCCACGTGACCGGCGGCGGGCTCGCCGCGAACGTCGCGCGGGTGCTGCCCGCGGGGCTGGTCGCCGACGTGCCGCGCGGCTCGTGGACGCTGCCCCCGGTGTTCTCGCTGGTGCAGGCCGCGGGCGGCGTGCCGTGGACGGACCTGGAGCGGACGCTCAACCTCGGCGTCGGCATGGTCGCGATCGTGGACGGCGCGCAGGCCGACGCCGTGCAGCGGCACGCCGCCGAGCTCGGGCTG
>JAPSIJ010000215.1 GCA_031178805.1 Cellulomonas sp.
GCTCCAGCTGCAGTGGCTCACCCAGGCGCAGTTCTCCGGCTACTACGCCGCGCTGGACCAGGGCTACTACGAGGAGGAGGGCCTGGACGTCGAGATCCTCCCGAGCGGCGGCGACATCGTGCCGCAGGACGCGCTCGCGAACGGCGAGGTCGACTACGCGGTCGCGTGGGTGCCCAAGGTGCTCGGCTCCATCGAGCAGGGCGCGGACATCACCAACGTCGCGCAGATCTTCGAGCGGTCCGCCACGCTGCAGGTCGCGTTCGCGGACTCGGGCATCGAGTCGGTCGAGGACCTCGAGGGCAGGACGATCGGCTCCTGGGGCTACGGCAACGAGTGGGAGCTGTTCGCGGGGCTGAACCGGGCCGGCGTGACGGACTTCGAGATCGTCCAGCAGGCGTTCGACATGAACGCGTTCCTCGCGGGCGACATCGACGCGGCGCAGGCCATGACCTACAACGAGTACGCCCAGCTCCTGGAGTCCGAGGACCCGGAGACCGGCGAGCTCTACCAGCCCGAGGACTTCACGGTCATCGACTGGAACGAGGAGGGCACCGCGATGCTCCAGGACGCGATCTGGGCGGACGCGGGCCGGCTCGCGGACGACACCGAGTACGCCGACACCACCGTGGCGTTCCTCAAGGCCACCCTGCGGGGCTGGATCTACGCCCGGGACAACCCGCAGGAGGCCGCCGACATCGTCACGGCCGCGGGCTCGACGCTCGGCACCAGCCACCAGCTGTGGATGACCAACGAGGTGAACAAGCTCATCTGGCCGTCCACCTCCGGCGGCATCGGGCTGATCGACGAGGCCGCCTGGGACGCCACCGTCGAGATGGCCCTGGAGACCTCCAACGAGACCGGCGCGACCATCATCAGCGCGGACCCGCCGGAGACCGCCTGGACCAACGAGTACGTGCAGCAGGCGCTGGACGAGCTCGCCGCCGACGGCGAGGACGTCGAGGGCGCGGACTTCGCGCCGGTCGACGTCGAGCTGCAGCCCGGCGGCAGCTGACGGGCACGGGGCGGCGGCCTCCCGCCGCCGCCCCGGTCCGCCCCCACCTCGTCACGGAAGGCCCGCACCCATGACCCCGCACGACGCCGACGGCGCGCTCGCACTCCAGCTCGACCGCGCGCACGTGTTCCACTCCTGGTCCGCCCAGGGCACCCTGCACCCGCTCGTGGTGTCCGGCGCGTCCGGCTGCGAGGTCGAGCTGGCCGACGGGCGCACGCTGCTGGACTTCAGCAGCCAGCTGGTGAACACCAACATCGGCCACCAGCACCCGCGGGTGGTCGCCGCGATCGCGGAGCAGGCCGGGCGCCTGGCGACGATCGCGCCCTCGCACGCGGTGCTGCCGCGCGGCCGCGCCGCCGAGGCGATCCTGCGGCACGCGCCCGAGGGCTTCACCAAGGTCTTCTTCACCAACGGCGGCGCCGACGCCAACGAGAACGCGATCCGGATGGCGCGCCTGGTCACCGGGCGCGACAAGGTCGTGTCGGCCTACCGCTCGTACCACGGCAACACCGGCGCGGCCGTGGTCGCGACCGGCGACTGGCGGCGCGTGCCGAACGAGTACGCCCGCGGGCACGTGCACGTCTTCGGGCCGTACCTGTACCGCTCGGAGTTCTGGGCGGCCACCCCCGAGCAGGAGTGCGAGCGCGCGCTGCAGCACCTGGAGCGCGTGATCGTGTCCGAGGGGCCGTCGTCCGTCGCCGCGATCCTCCTGGAGACCGTGCCCGGGACCGCCGGCGTGCTCGTCCCGCCGCCCGGGTACCTGGCCGGGGTGCGCGCGATCGCCGACCGGTACGGCGTCCTGCTGGTGCTGGACGAGGTGATGGCCGGGTTCGGCCGCACCGGATCGTGGTTCGCGTTCGACCAGCACGACGTCGTCCCCGACCTGGTGACCTTCGCCAAGGGGGTCAACTCGGGGTACGTGCCGGCCGGCGGCGTGCTGGTGCCCGACACCGTCGCCCGCGCGTTCGACGACCGGGTGTTCCCCGGCGGGCTCACCTACTCCGGGCACCCGCTCGCCATGGCGGCGGTGGTCGCGACCATCGAGGCGATGGAGGACGAGCGGATCGTCGAGAACGCCGCCCGGGTCGGCGCCGACGTGCTCGCGCCGGGGCTGGCGGCGCTCGCGGCCGCGCACCCCTCCGTCGGCGAGGTCCGGGGGACCGGCGTGTTCTGGGCGGTGGAGCTCGTCACCGACCGCGCCACCCGCGAGCCGGTCGGGGCCGCCGCCATGGGCGCCGTGAAGGCCGGGCTGCTCGGGCGCGGGCTGCTGCCGTTCGTGCAGGACAACCGGATCCACGTCGTGCCGCCGTGCACGGTGACCGACGACCAGGTCGCGACGGCGCTCGCCGCCTACGACGCCGTGCTGACCGAGCTGGACGCCACCCTCTGACCCCGGGCGCCGCCCGCCGGCGTCCGGTCGTAGGGTCGGCACGGCACCCGCTGCACCCGCACCACCCGCTCCCCGAGAGGAACCCCGCATGTCCGAGACCCCCGTCCTGCGCGCCGTCGTCACCGGAGCGTCCAGCGGGATCGGCGCCGCCACCGTGCGCCGGCTGCGCGCCGAGGGCTGGGACGTCGTCGCCGTCGCCCGCCGCGCCGACCGGCTCGAGGCGCTCGCCGCCGAGACCGGCGCCGAGGCGTTCGCCGCCGACCTGACCAGCGACGAGGACGTGGCCCGCCTCGCCGCGCACGTCGAGGCGAGCGGCGGCCTGACCTCGCTGGTGAACAACGCGGGCGGCGCGCTCGGGCTCGACCCCGTCGCCCGGGCGGACGTCGACGACTGGCGCCGGATGTACGAGATCAACGTGCTCGGCACCCTGCGGGTGACGAAGGCGCTGCTGCCCGCGCTCACGGCCAGCGGCCGGGGCGACGTGCTGGTCGTCACCTCGACCGCGGCCATCGGCCCGTACGAGGGCGGGGCCGGCTACACCGGCGCCAAGCACGCCGAGCGGATGCTGACCACGACCCTGCGCCTGGAGCTGATCGGCGAGCCGGTGCGCGTCATCGACATCGCCCCGGGCGCGGTCGCGACGGAGGAGTTCTCGCTGGTCCGGTTCGGCGGCGATGCCGAGCGCGCGGCGAAGGTCTACGAGGGCTACCAGCCGCTGCTGGCCGAGGACGTCGCGGACGTCATCGCGTTCGCCCTCACCCGGCCGCACCACGTCAACATCGACACCCTCGTGGTGCGGCCGCGGGCGCAGGTCAGCAACACGCAGATCGCGCGCGGCTGACGGTGCGCCGGGCGGCGGCGGGCGCGCGGCCCGCCGCCGTCAGGCGACCGCGCCCTCGAGCTCGTCGGCGCGGCGGATGTGCCGGCTGACCCACGGCGACAGGGCCAGCAGCACCAGCGCGAACGCCAGCGCGACGGCGCCGATGCCGCCGAAGTACGCGGTGTCCGACGTGCCCTCCGTGGCCTTGATCAGCTGCGCGGTGATCGCCTGGCCGGCCGCCGGGGCGAGGAACCACACCGCCATCGCCTGCGTGCGGAACGCGCGCGGCGCGAGCAGCGTAGTGGCGGCGAGGCCGACGGGGGACAGGCACAGCTCGCCGAGCGTCTGCACCACGTAGACCGCGACCAGCACCCACGCCGGGGCCTTGCCGTCGCCGACCAGCGCGGACGCCGCCGACATGATGAGGAACGACACGGCGGCGAGCCCGAGGCCCAGCGCGAACTTCGTCGCGGTGGCCGGCCGGTCCTGCGTCTTCGTCCAGATCCAGGCGAACACCGGCGCGAGGATGATGATGGACAGCGGGTTCACCGACTGGAAGAACTCGGGGTTGATCGTCGCGCCGAACAGGTCGAGGTCGGTGCGGTTCGCCGCGAACGCCGCGAGCGTGGTCGCCGCCTGCTCGAAGATCATCCAGAACAGCATCGCCGCGACGAACAGCGGGATGTAGGCGATCACGCGGGGGCGCTCGGCGTCGGTGACCTTCGGCGAGCGGTACATCACGACGAAGTACGCCACCGGCGCGAGGAACGCCAGGTAGGACATCGTGTCGATGAACGTGTCGAGGGTGAAGCCGCCCGACACCACCGCCGCGATCAGCGCGACGACCACGATCGCGCCGACCAGGACCAGCAGGCCGCGGACCAGGCCGGCCTTCTCCTCGGGCCGGATCGGGTTCGGCGCGGCGCCGCCCGCGCGGCCGAGGTACTTGCCGCCGGCGACGAAGAACACCAGGGCGATCGCCATGCCCACCGCGGCCACCAGGAACCCGGCGTGGTACCCGCCCCAGGACCGCGCCGCGCCGACCAGGAACGGCGCGGTGAACGAGCCGATGTTGATGCCCATGTAGAAGATCGAGAACGCCGAGTCGCGCCGGGAGTCGTCGCGGGCGTACAGCTCGCCGACCATGCTCGACACGTTGGGCTTCAGCAGGCCGGTGCCCAGCGCGACCAGCGCGATGCCGACGTACGACATCGTCGCCGCGGGCAGCGCCAGCGCGACGTGGCCCGCCGCGATGATCACGCCGCCGTACAGCGTCGACCGGCGCGAGCCGATCACCCGGTCCGCGAGCCAGCCGCCGACCACCGACAGCAGGTAGACGCTCGTGCCGTAGATCGACACCAGCGCCAGGCCGGTGCGGTCGTCGATGCCGAGGCCGCCGTCGGCCACCGCGTCCGTCAGGTAGTACAGCAGGATGGCGCGCATCCCGTAGTAGCTGAACCGCTCCCACAGCTCGGTGGTGAACAGCGTCATCAGCCCGCGGGGGTGCCCGAAGAAGGCGCGGTCGCCCGCCAGCTCCCCGGCCGGGCGCTCGCCGGCGGGGCGCTCGCCG
>JAPSIJ010000011.1 GCA_031178805.1 Cellulomonas sp.
GGGACCATTGGTCGTCGACTTCCACGCCAGGGCGCCGGCGGTGTTCACGGTGTACAGGATGCCGTCCGGCTTGATGACGGTCCGCGCCCCGGCCGAGGCGACGCGGGTGCTCCACAGCACGGCGCCCGTCGTCGACCGGACCTCCAGCGCGCCCGCCTGCTGCTGGACGAGGGTCGCGCCGGGGTTGCCCGTCGTGCCGGTGTGCCAGAGCACCGGGCCGGTGCCGTTGCGCAGCGTCACGTCCCCGTCCGGCTGCACGGTGAGCCGGTGCGCGCTGCCGGCGGCCACGAGGGACGCGCCCGGGCGGAGCGTCTGCCCGGTGGTCAGCCGGTCGGTGGTCGCCGCCGCCGAGGCGGGGGCGGGAGCGAGGCCGATGGCCGCGAGCAGGGCGAGCGAGGCGACGGCGATCGCCGCGGTCAGCGGGCGGGCGGCGCGGTGGCGGGAGGTGGGCCGGGGCAGGCGGGGCATGATCGTTCCTCGTCGGGGAAAGGCTTCCCCCGACCGATCGGCCGCCGCGGCCCCACCTGATGCCGACGAGCGGGTGAACTCCGACCGCGTGGGTGCGCAGGTCGCCGCGCGGTTGCGAAAACGTTATCGATAACGGTTGACACGTCCGTTTTCTGCCTGCGAGAGTCCTCATGCGGTCCGGTCGACGACGACACGGAGGCGCGGCGGGCGCTCGCCGCACCACGGTCGACGTCGACCGGGACGGACAGCACCCTCCGGCGCGCGAGCGCCGGCACATCAGGTCCACCGGCGGTGGACCCCCTGCGGTCAACTCAACGAAGAGGACAGATCTGATGAAGACGAGGAAGACGCTGGCGGTGTCGGCCGCCCTGCTCGCGGGCGCGGTCGCCCTGACCGCGTGCGGCGGCGGCGGCGAGGAGTCCGGGTCGAGCGACGGCTCCGTCGAGATGACGTTCTGGCACAACTCGACGACCGGTCCGGGCAAGGCGTACTGGGAGGACACGGTCGCCGACTTCGAGGCGGCCAACCCGGGCGTGACCATCACGATCCAGTCCATCCAGAACGAGGACATGGACGGCAAGCTGCAGACCGCCCTGAACTCGGGCGACGCGCCGGACATCTTCATGGCGCGCGGCGGCGGCAAGCTCGCCGACGTGGTCGAGGCCGGCCAGGCGATGGACCTGACCGACGCGATCGACGACGCGACCCGCGAGGCGGTCGGCGAGGCCGCGTTCAGCGCGTTCTCGGTCGACGGCCAGGTGTACGGCATGCCGACGTCGGTGCTGCCGGGCGGCATCTACTACAGCAAGGACCTGTTCGCGCAGGCCGGGATCACCGAGACCCCGACCACGATGGACGAGATGGACGACGCGGTCGAGAAGCTGAAGGCCGCCGGCATCTCGCCGATCGCCCTCGGCGGCAAGGACGCCTGGCCCGCCGCCCACTGGTACTACTTCTTCGCCCTGCGCGAGTGCTCGCAGGACACGATGACCGAGGCCGCCAAGTCGATGTCCTTCGACGACCCGTGCTGGACCGCGGCCGGCGAGGACCTGCAGGAGTTCGCGGGCACCGAGCCGTTCAACAACGGCTACCTCACCACCACGGCGCAGCAGGGCGCGGGCTCGTCCGCGGGCCTGATCGCCAACCACCAGGCCGGCATGGAGCTCATGGGCGCCTGGAACCCGGGCGTCATCGCCTCGCTGACCGAGGACCAGCAGCCGCTGGCCGACCTCGGCTGGTTCCCGTTCCCGGCCGTCGAGGGCGGTGACGGCGACCCGACCGCGATGATGGGCGGCG
Organism: Cellulomonas sp.; assembly: GCA_031178805.1. GTDB lineage: Bacteria > Actinomycetota > Actinomycetes > Actinomycetales > Cellulomonadaceae > Cellulomonas. The sequence continues at coordinate 1,765 of JAPSIJ010000011.1, forward strand.
TCGACGGGTTCTCCTGCTCCGCGCAGGCCCCGAAGGAGGAGTGCACCGCGTTCCTCAACTTCTTCATGCAGAAGGAGTACCAGGAGGGCTACGCGGAGGCGTTCGTGACGCTGCCCGCCAGCAAGGAGGCGCAGTCCGTGGTCACCGACCCGGCGCTGCAGGAGGTCCTCGCGTCCTACAACGACGCCGCCTACGTCACGGTGTGGCTGGACACGCTGTTCGGCCAGAACGTCGGCAACGCGCTGAACGCCGGCGTGGTCGAGATGCTCGCCGGCAGCGGCAGCCCCGACGCGATCGTCGAGGCCGTCAACGCCGCGGCCGCCAAGGAGTAGCCGGTCCGATGAGCGTCTCGCAGGGCGAGGGCCCGCTGATGACGAGGGTCCCCGGAGGTCGCTCCGCGGCCGGGGACGGTGCCGCCGTGGCGCCGTCCCCGGTCCGCCGGCCGCGGCGCGGGGGCGACTGGCGCAAGCGCCTGGAGATCGGCCTGCTCGCCGGGCCCGCGATCCTGGTGTTCCTCGCGTTCGTCATCTTCCCCGTGGTGATGGCGGCGTACTACGGCTTCTTCAAGTGGAAGGGCTTCGGCCCGCCGACGGACTTCGTCGGGCTGGAGAACTACGTCACGATCCTGAAGGACCCGACGTTCCACGACGCGCTGCGCCACAACGGCGTGATCGTGGTGCTGTCCCTGCTGCTGCAGGGGCCGGCCGCGGTGGTCCTCGCCCTGCTGCTCAACCGCAAGATCCGCGGCCGCTCGCTGATCCGCGTGCTGATCTTCGTGCCGTACGTGGTCTCGGAGGTCATCGTGGGCACCGGCTGGAGCCTGATGCTCCAGACCTCGGGCGCCGTGAACGACCTGCTCGGCAAGGTCGGGCTCGAGGGCTGGGCGGTCGACTGGCTGTCCGACCCGCAGGTCGCCATCTGGTCGCTGATGATCATCATCACCTGGAAGTACATCGGCTTCGCGGTGATCCTGTTCCTCGCGGGCCTGCAGTCCATCCCGGAGGAGCTGCACGAGGCCGCGGCCATCGACGGCGCGAGCTACTGGCAGGCGCAGCGCGCCATCACGCTGCCGCTGCTCGGCCCGACCATCCGGATCTGGGCGTTCCTGTCGATCATCGGCTCGCTGCAGCTGTTCGACCTCGTCTACATCATCTGGGGCCAGTACGTGGCCGCGACCGCCGGCACCTCGACGATGGCGACCTACATGGTGGCCAACGGGCGCAACGCCGGGAACTACGGCTTCGGCAACGCCGTCGCGGTCGTGCTGTTCGTGATCTCGCTGGTGATCGCGCTGATCTACCAGCGGTACGTGCTCCGCCGGGACACCGAGGGCGCGCTGACGGAGAGGAAGAAGTGATGGCCGCCATCGCCGTGCAGGCCCCGCCGACCCCCGCGCCCGTCGCGCCCCGGCGCCGCGGCCGGGGGCTGGAGAAGGTCAACCCGCTCGTCTACGTCGTCGCCTGGCTGCTGGTCGGCGTGTGCGTCGGCCCGGTCGCCTACATCATCCTCGGTGGCCTGCGGACGAACTCGCAGATCACCGCGAACCCGTCCGGCTTCCCGAGCACGTGGGAGTTCGGCAACTACGCCGACGTGCTGTCCAGCTCGCTGTTCTGGCAGCAGGCGGCGAACTCCGCGATCTGCGGCGTCGCCACGACGATCGGCGTGGTGATCCTCGGCGTGATGGCGAGCTTCGTGCTCGCGCGCTACCAGTTCGCCGGCCGCGGCGCGATGTACTCGCTGTTCGCCGCGGGCCTGATGTTCCCGATGACGGTGGCGATCACGCCGCTGTACATCATGATCAAGAGCCTCGGCCTGATGAACACCCTGGCCGGCATCATCCTGCCGCAGATCGCCTTCGCGCTGCCGACGACCATCATCATCCTGGTGCCGTTCCTGCGGGCGATCCCGAAGGAGCTCGAGGAGGCCGCCGCCATCGACGGCGCCAGCCGGCTCGGCTTCTTCTTCCGGATGGTCGTGCCGCTGTCGGTGCCCGGCGTCGTCACCGTCGGCATCCTGGCGTTCGTCGCGAGCTGGAACAGCTACATGCTGCCGCTGTTCATCCTCAACGACGAGACGTCGTACACGCTGCCGCTGGGCGTGCAGTCGTTCGCCTCGCAGTACTCCGTGGACACCGCCCGCGTGCTGGCGTTCACGTCCCTGTCGATGATCCCCGCGCTCGTCTTCTTCTCGCTCTTCGAGCGGAGGATCGTGGGCGGTCTGACCGGCGCCGTCAAGGGCTGAGCACCGCTCGCCACCACCGCTCGACCAAGGAGAAGGACCGCGTGTCCGACACCCTCGCCACCCCCGTCGTGTCCCAGCGGGTGCACGACCTGCACGCCCGGATGACGCTGGAGGAGAAGCTCGCCCAGCTCACCGGCTACTGGCTGGACCAGAACGGCACCGTCGCCCCGATGCAGTCGGAGATGGCCGCGGGCCAGGCCGACTCCGGCGCCCTGCCGGAGATCACCCGGCACGGCCTCGGCCACTACACCCGGGTGTACGGCACCCGCCCCGTCGAGCCGGCCGAGCGCGCCGCCTGGCTGTGGGCGGAGCAGCGCCGGCTGCAGCGGGAGACCCGGCTCGGCATCCCCGCCCTCGTGCACGAGGAGTGCCTCACCGGGCTCGCCGCGTGGCGGGCCGCGACCTACCCGACGCCGCTGGCGTGGGGCGCGTCGTTCGACCCGGAGCTCGTGCAGGAGGCGGCCCGCGCGATCGGCACGACGATGCGCGAGCTCGGCGTGCACCAGGGCCTGGCCCCGGTGCTCGACGTGGTGCGCGACCCGCGGTGGGGGCGGGTGGACGAGTGCATCGGCGAGGACCCGTACCTGGTCGGCACGGTGGGCACCGCGTACGTGCGCGGCCTGCAGGAGGGCGGCGTGCACGCCACGCTGAAGCACTTCGCGGGCTACTCCGGCTCCACGGGCGGGCGGAACCACGCCCCGGTCAGCGCCGGCCCGCGCGAGATGGCCGACGTCTACCTGCCCCCGTTCGAGATGGCGGTCCGGGACGGCGGCGCCCGCTCGGTGATGAACTCCTACGCCGCCGTCGACGGCGTGCCGATGGCCGCGAGCACCGAGTACCTGACGGACCTGCTGCGCGAGCAGTGGGGCTTCGACGGCGTCGTGGTCGCGGACTACTTCGCCGTGGCGTTCCTCGAGGTGATGCACGCCGTCGCCGCCGACCGGGGCGAGGCCGCCGCGCTGGCGCTCACCGCCGGCATCGACGTCGAGCTGCCGACCGGCGACGCGTACCTGGAGCCGCTGGCCGCCCGGGTGCGCGCCGGCCTGCTGGACGAGGCCCTGGTGGACCGGGCGGTGCTGCGGGTGCTCACGCAGAAGGAGGACCTGGGCCTGCTGGACCCGGACGCCTTCGCCGCGGACCCGCCCGCGACGATCGACCTGGACCCCCCGCAGCAGCGGGCGCTGGCCCGCCGGCTCGCGGAGGAGTCCGTGGTGCTGCTCGCGAACGACGGCGTGCTGCCGCTGGTCGCGGGGGACGCCGCCCCGGCGCGGGTCGCCGTGATCGGCCCGAACGCCGCCCGGCCCGAGGCGCTGATGGGCTGCTACTCGTTCGCCAACCACGTGCTGGCGCACCACCCGGGCCTGCCGATGGGCTTCGAGATCCGCAGCGTGCTGGAGGCCCTGCCCGGCGGGTTCGACCGGGCGGGGGCCGCCCGGCCCGAGCTCGTGGTCGCCGAGGGCTGCGCCGTCGAGGGCGACGACACCACCGGCATCCCCGCGGCCGTCGAGGCGGCGGCCGGCGCGGACGTCGCCGTCGTGGTGGTCGGCGACCAGGCCGGCCTGTTCGGCCGCGGCACGGTCGGCGAGGGCAACGACGTGCAGTCCCTGGAGCTGCCCGGCGTGCAGCGCGCGCTGGTCGAGGCCGTGGTCGCCACCGGCACCCCCGTGGTGCTGGTGCTGCTCACCGGCCGGCCGTACGCGATCGGCTGGGCGCTGGACGGCGAGGGCCCGCGGCCCGCGGCGGTCGTGCAGGCGTTCTTCCCCGGCGAGGGCGGCGGCGACGCGCTCGCGGACGTGCTCACCGGCGTGGTGAACCCGTCCGGGCGGCTGCCCGTGTCCCTGCCCCGCGCCGCGGGCGCGCAGCCGCACGGCTACCTGCACCCGATCCTCGGCGGGCCGTCGGACGTCACCAGCACCGACCCGACGCCGGTGCGTCCGTTCGGGTTCGGCCTGTCCTACGCGGCGTTCGCCTACGCCGACCTCGCCGTGGACACCGCCGTGCCGTCGTCCGGCACGTTCGAGGCCGCGGTCACCGTGACGAACACCGGCACGGTCGCCGGCACGGAGACCGTGCAGCTGTACGCGCGGGACGTGCTGGCCACGGTCGCGCGCCCGGTCGCGCAGCTGCTCGGCTACCGGCGGGTGGACCTGGCCCCGGGCGAGTCCCGGCGGGTCACGTTCCGGGTGCCCACCACGCGCCTCGCGTTCGCCGACCGGCGGCTCGTCCGCGTGGTGGAGCCCGGCGAGGTGCAGGTCTGGGCGGCCGCGCACGCCGGCGCGACCGGCTCCGGCACCGACCTGGGGGACACCACCGGCGGGGCGATCAGCAGCGCCCGGCACCGGGCGCAGCGGGACCTGCCCGGCGCGGCCACGCCGCGGGCGACGCTGACCGTCACCGGCGACGTGCACGAGGTCACCGGCGCCGACGCGCGGATCGTCGAGGTCGAGATCGCGTGACGGCGACGGTCGCCAACCCGGTCCTGCCGGGCTGCTACCCGGACCCGTCGGTCTGCCGGGTCGGCGACTGGTTCTACCTCGTCACCTCGACCTTCGAGTACCTGCCGGGCCTGCCGGTGCTGCGCAGCCGCGACCTGGTGACCTGGGAGCAGGTCGGGCACGTCGTGCACCGGCCGGAGCAGCTCGGCCCGGACGGGCTCGACTACGCGGGGATCGGCGCGTCGGGCGGCCTGTACGCGCCGACCCTGCGGCACCACGACGGCCGGTTCTGGCTGGTGTGCACCCTGGTCGACCGCGACGGCGGCTCCGGGGCCGGCGGCCGCTCGCGGCGGGGGCACGTCCTGATGACGGCCGAGGACGCCGCCGGGCCGTGGTCCGCGCCGGTGTGGCTCGACGGCGACGGGATCGACCCGTCGCTGGTGGTCGACGAGGACGGGCGCTGGTGGTTCCACGCCACCCGCCCCGTCGCCGAGCCGGCCTGGCCGGGGCAGACCGAGGTGTGGCTGCGCGAGCTCGACCCGGCGGCCGGCCGGCTGGTCGGCCCCGAGCACGTGCTCTGGACCGGCGCCCTGCACGGCGCCGTCTGGGCCGAGGGCCCGCACCTCTACCGGGTCGACGGCGCCTGGTACCTGGTCGCGGCGGAGGGCGGCACGGAGCACCAGCACGCCGTCTCCGTGGCCCGCGCCGACCGGGTCACCGGGCCGTACACCGGGCACGCGGGCAACCCCGTGCTCACCCACCGGCACCTGGGCCGCGGCAGCGACGTAGTCGGTGTCGGCCACGCGGACCTGGTCGAGGCGGCCGACGGCTCCTGGTGGGCCGTGGCGCTCGGCATGCGGCCGTACGGCGGCTACCACTACCCGCTCGGCCGGGAGACGTTCCTCGTGCCCGTGGTGTGGGAGGACGGCTGGCCCGTGCTCGCCCCCGGCGTCGGCCGGGTGCCCGCGGAGGTCACCGTGCCCTGGCCGGCGGCGGGACGACCGGGCGCGGCGCAGGGGGCCGTGTCGGGCGTCGTGCCCCCGGACGACCTGCGCTGGACGGCCGTGCGGGCGCTGCCGGCCGAGGTGGCGCGCCCCGTCGACGACGGCTGGGACCTGCCGCTGCGGCCGGAGACGCTCGCCGACGTGGCGGCGCCCGCGTTCCTCGGGCTGCGGCTGCAGCACCGGACGGCGGACCTGCGGGCGACGGTCACCGCGGCGCTCGCGGACGGCGAGGAGGTCGGCGTGGCGCTCCGGCAGTCGGAGGACCACCACGTGCGGCTGGCCGTCACCCGCGGCCCCGGCGGTTGGTCGGCCGCGGTGGTGCACCGGGACGGCGGCGCGGACCGGGCCGGCGCCGCGGTGCCGCTGCCGGGCGGCCCGGACGCGCCCCTGACCCTCGTGCTGCGGGTGCGGGGCGTCGACGTCGACCTGCTCGCCGGGGCGGGCGACGCCGAGCCGGTCGTCGTCGGCCGGGCGGACCTGCGGACGCTGGACAGCGTGGCCACCGGCGGGTTCCTCGGCGTGTGGCTCGGGCTCTACGGCACCAGCCACGGCCGGCCGACGGGCACGGTGGCCCGCGTCGCCTCCGTGGCGTACACGCCCGCCGGCTGACCCCCGGGGCGGCTCAGCCGCCGAGCGCGTCCGCGACGAACGCCAGCGCCTCGTGGTCGTTGTCCGGGCCGCCGCCCTCGTGGCCGTTGTACCGCCAGACCCGCAGCTCCTTCGGGCCCTGCCACGCGTGGTGCGCGGCGACCACGGTGGACGGCGGAACGATCGTGTCCATCAGGGCGACGGAGAACCGCGCCGGTGCCGTGCCCCGCCGGGCGAGCCCGACGCCGTCCACGTACGACAGCGTCCGCAGCACCCGGTCCGCCGCGCCGCGGTGCACCCGCAGGTACCGGACCACCTCGGCGAACGGGTCGCCGTCGGTGATCTCGATGGCCCGCGCGATGTCGCACAGGAACGGCACGTCGGCGACCACCGCCCCGACGCCCGTGCCGAGCGCGCCCGCGGCGATCGCCATCGCCCCGCCCTGGCTGCCGCCGACCACGGCCAGCCGCTCCGGGTCCACGCCCGGCAGCGCCCGCGCCGCGTCCACCGCCCGCACCGCGTCGGTGAGCAGCCGGCGGTAGTAGTACGTCTCCGGGTCCTCCACGCCGCGGGTCATCACGCCGGGGTGCTGCGGCCCGGTGCCCCACGGGTCGGGGGTGTCGCCGCGGCTCCAGCCGGAGCCCTGCCCGCGGCTGTCCACCAGCAGGTGCGCGTACCCGGCCGACGCCCACAGCAGGTTCTCCGTGACGTCGCCGCGGCCGCCGCCGTAGCCGACGTACTGCACGACCACGGGCAGGTCCCCGGCGACGCCCGCGGGCCGCCGGTACCAGGCGCGCACCGGGTCCCCGGCGAACCCGGGGAACGTGACGTCGTGCACCTCGAGCGTGGTCAGCGGCCCGGCCACCCGCTCGACGCGCGGCGGGGCGTCGTGCGCGCGGCTCTCCGCCAGCGTGCGCGCCCAGAAGGCGTCGAGGTCGTCGGGCTCGACCAGCCCGCTCGTGTGCTGCCACAGCTGCGGCTCGGCCAGGTCCTGGAGCACGTGCCCTCCGTCGTCGTCGTCGCGGGACGGGGAGAACGGTATCGGCTCAGCCCTGGTGCGCGCCCCAGCCGTGCCACCGGTCGACCTCGACCCACGCCGACCAGCGGGCGCTGACCCGGTCCGGGTACGGGTTGCCGGTGTAGTGCCGCGACAGCCGGTCGATGTCGGTCAGCCCGGTGTCGGGGTGCAGGTCCACCACCCGGCCGATCAGCGTGACGTGGGTGTACCAGTCACCGCCGTCGAGCGCGGTGAGCGAGACCCGCGGGTCCCGGCGCAGGTGGTTCAGCCGCACGCGGCTCTCGTCGAGGTTGAGCAGCACCCGCCCCTCGTCCCACAGGTACCAGGTGGCCGCGGTGACCGGCGTGCCGTCCGAGCGCAGCGTGGCCATCACGGCGGGGTTCGGGCGGCGGAGCATCTCGACGGCGTCGGCGGGCAGCGGGGACGTGGACACGGGGTGCCTCCTCGGGACGGCGGGTGGGGTGTGCCCAGTCTGCGGCAGCGGGCGCCGCCGGGCAGGCCGGGGGCGTCGGGCCCGGGCGTCAGGCCCGGGCGGCGGCGACCGCGGCGGCGATCCGGCGGCGGGTGGCGGCCTCCCGCCGGGCGCGCGCCCGGCGCACGGCCAGCACGACGCCCACCAGCAGCAGCACCAGGCCCACCTGCAGCCACGGCACCGCCCACGCGGACCAGCCGGCGTCCGCCGTGGCCAGCGCCACCGTGACCTCGTCGTCCCCGACCACCGCGGGCGTGACGGCGACCGAGCCGTCGAGCCGGACCAGCGGCCACGCCTCGACCTCGACGCTGCCGCCGGCGGTGCCGCCCGGCAGGACCTCCCGGAGCGCGGGGCCGGCGGCCGAGGAGCCGGCCAGCCCGAACGGGCCCGAGGCGCTCGCGGCCGCGGCGGCGCCGAGCCGCACGTTGCCGGTGTTCGCCACGGTGTAGTCGACGCGTAGCGTGCCGGGCGCGAACGGGTTCCACGACGGGGTGTACGTGGTCCGCACGTCCTGCACGGCGAGCGCCGGGGTGACCTCGCCGGTGACCCGGAGGTGCAGCCGGGCGCCGACGCGGCTGTCCACCGCGACGCCGCCGGCGGTGTCCGTGGCCAGCGCGGCCACGATGCCGGCCGGGTGGTCGCCGGGCGTGGCGTCGGCCGGCACCCGGACGACGAACGGCAGGGTGGCCTGCGCGCCGGGCGCGACCTCCACCCGCTGGACCGTGCCGGGCGCCCCGATCGTCCCGGCGGCGTCGCCGAGCGCGATCCAGCTGCCGGCGGCGGTGGCCTCGGCGCCGGTCGGCGGCAGGTCGAACTGGCCGTCGGCGGTGATCAGCCCGTCGCCCGCGTAGACGTCGAAGGCGGCGGCGTGCTCGCTGAAGTTCGTGAGGGTGACGTGCTCGGTGACCTCGGTGCCCGGGTCCACGGCGTGCCGGAACGACACCCGGCCGTCCGGGCCGTCCGCCGTCGCGGGCTCCAGCGCCCACGTCGTGCGGGTGGCGTCGGTGCCGCCGGACGCCGCGGGCGCCGGCTCGGTCGCCGCGACCGCGGGCAGCGCGGCGGGCGCCCCGGTGAGGGCGGCGAGCAGGACGAGGACGGCGGTCGCCCGGCGAGGGCGGGACGGTCGCGGCACGGCGGTCGGCACGGCGGTCTCCAGGGGGTGCGGGGGAGGCGGGAGCGGGACGGGCGCGGGGCCCGGCGCGGGTGCGCCGGGCCCCGCTCCGGTGGTCAGTCGACCGGGAAGAGCGACACCGTCAGCGCGCCGGCGTACTCGCCGGCCCGGGTGTCGACCGGGACCTCGAGCTCGAGCTCGGCGGTCAGGTCGGTGGTGCCGAGGCGGCCGTCGGACGTCGCCGTGGCGAGCGTCGCCGGGACCGCGAGGCCCTCGCCGCCGCCGAGCACGGTCTCGACCGGCGAGCCGGGGGTGACGCCGGGCTTGGTGGTGAGCAGGCCCGGGGTCCAGCCGAGGTGCCGGGCCCGCAGGACGGACGAGCCCGTGGTCAGGTCCTCGGCCTGGCCGGAGACGGTCCAGCCGCCGGTGCCCGCCTGGGCGTTGGAGCGGGAGTCGGTCACCGAGACGGTCGGCAGCGCGCCGCCGAACCGCAGGCGGTCGCCGACGTTCGCGCCGCCGGCCAGGTCGACGCCCTCGCCGAAGTCCGCGACCGACAGGGTCAGCGAGCCCTCGACCGCACCGGCCTGCGGCACCGTGGCGGTCAGCGGGATCTCGCCGGCCTCCGGCGCGTCCTCGCGGCCCCAGGTCTCGAACGCCAGCCGGGCGACGTCGACGTTGTCCAGGTAGGCGCCGCGGACCGGGTCGGTGCCCACGGCGTAGGAGGCGAGCAGGTCCGAGCCGGCGCCCTTGGCGAACAGCGGGACGAGCTGGTTGGTGTGGTTGCCGGAGAACCACTTCTGGTCCGGCAGCTGGCCCTTGGCCCCGGTGATCGGGGACCACGTCGGGTCGGAGCGGGAGCCGTCCAGGTAGCCGGTCTCGTGGTCGGCCGTGACGATCAGCAGCGTCTCGTCCCAGGAGGACTCGGTCTCCACCCACTCCACCGCGGCCTCGACGGCGCGGTTGAAGTCCACCGTCTCCTCGATGTTGCGCGTGGTCTCGTTGGCGTGGCCCGTCCAGTCGATGGCGCCGCCCTCGACCATGAGGAACAGACCCTCCTCGTCCTGCTCCAGCACGTTCAGCGCGCCCTGGGTCATCGTGCGCAGCGACGGGACGTCGTTCTGCTCGACCGCGAACGGCAGCTGGCCCTCGGACTCGCCCGAGCGGGCCTGCTGCAGCGTCGTGGCGACCTGCGCCAGGCCGAACACGCGCTCCGGGGCGTCCTCCGCCGTGGCGAGCGCCTCGAAGTCCGCGCGGTCCTCGATGAAGGTCCGCTCGGTCTGGCCGTCCTGCAGGCGCTGGAAGTCGCGCTCGCTGACCGACGAGTAGTCCGGCGCGGTCGGCTGGTGGTCGTCGTCGTAGCCGGGGTGGCCGGCGCCCATGACGACGTCGAGCGGGCCGTCGATCATCTCGTTGGCCACGCCGGTCATGTCGTTGCGGCTCGCGTTGTGGGCGCCCCAGGACGCGGGCGTCGCGTGGCTGAACTGCACGGAGGAGACCACGCCGGTCGCCTTGCCGATCTCGGCGGCGCGCTCGGCGACGTTCTTCACCCGGTTGCCCTCGGGGTCGAGGCCGAGCATGCCGTTGTTCGTCTTCACGCCGGTCGCGAGCGCGGTGCCCGCGGCGGCGGAGTCGGTGGCGCCCTCGGAGATCCAGTCGAAGTCCGCCCACGCCTTGGTGGGGTCGTACTCCGCGCGGCCGTTCGCCGAGTGCGTCGACATCGCGACCTGCACCGGGAAGGACTGGAACACCTGGGACGCGGTGCCCGGCAGGTGGGTGACGGTGCCCGCGGCGGGGTCGACGGCGACCTGCGAGTACGTGGTGCCGTGCTCGTAGAGGCTGGCGGCGTCGATGTGGTTGTAGCCCATGCCGTCGCCGATCATCACGATGATGTTCTTCGGCCCGGTGGTGTCGGCGGGGGCGGCGACCGCGGGCGAGGCCGCGGTGATGGCGAGAGCAGCGGCGATCGTGCTGGTCCCGGCGAGCGCGAGCCACCGGGGAGGACGTCGAGTCATGATCTCTTCCCTGTCGAGTCAGAGCGGGTGGTCACCCGTCCGCGACGAGCCCACCCGGTTCCTGTGACCGGGCAGTGAACTGTGGAAGAAACCAGACGTAACAGTCGGACCGGACGAACCGGACAGTTGCCTCAGTCGACGTCGCCGTCCAGGTAGAGCCACGTGCCGCCCTCCCGGGCGAACCGGCTGACCTCGTGCAGCGACCCCGCGCCGTCCGGGCCGCGGTAGGTGGCCCGGAACTCGACCGTGCCGTCGGTGTCGAACGGCCCGCCCGCCGTGGTGGCCAGCACGTCCAGCCGGCGCCACCGCAGGTCCGGGTCGAGGTCGAGGTCCCGCGGCCGGGTGCGCGGGTGCCAGGTCCGGCGCAGGTACGCGGCGTCGCCGACGGCGAAGGCGCTGTACCGGGAGCGCATCAGCTGCTCGGCGGTCGCGGCGGCGCGGTCGCCGGCGTGCAGCGGGCCGCAGCAGGCGCCGTAGGTCTCGCCGCTCAGGCAGGGGCAGCGGGCGGCGGGGTCCGGGGAAGCGGGCACCACGCCAGTATCGGCGTCAGGCGCGCCGCCGTGCCCGCCAGGGCGCCGCCCAGCGCGAGCAGGGCCAGCGCCGCCGAGGCGACCGGCGCGGCGTCGGCGCCGGTGGTGGCCAGGCCCGCGCCGGTGCTCCCCGCGGCGCCGGGCGTCGTCGGCCCGCCCGGGCCGCCGGGTGCGACCGGACCGCCCGGGTCCACGGGGTCCACCGGGTCGACGGGGTCCACGGGCGCCGCGGCGACGACCACGGTCACGGTCGCCGTGGCGCAGGCCTCTGAGCCGTCGGTCGCGCAGATCCGGTACGTGAAGGAGTCCGTGCCGGCGAAGCCGGGCTCCGGCGTGTAGACCAGGCCGCCGCTGGCGGGGGCCACCGTGCCGTGGGCGGGGCCCGTCGCCACCTCCGGCGGCAGCACCGTGCCGAGGTCGTTCGCGGTGACGTCCACCGCGACCGCCGTGCCCGCCGCGGTCGTGGCCGCGTCGTCGGTGGCCACCGGGTCCACCAGCACCGTGACCAGGCCGGTGGAGCACAGCGACGGCGTGCCGTCGTCGCACGCCGTGTACAGGTACAGGTCGCGGCCCGCGAACCCCGGCGGCGGGGTGTACGCGGTCAGCCCGCGGTCGGGCGTGAGCGTCGCGGCGCCGTGCACGGGCGGGAACACCTGCTGGAAGGTCACCTCGTCGCCGTCGGGGTCCGTCGCGTCGACCGGCCCGGTGGCCGGCGTGTCCACGGTGGTCACCAGGCTGACCAGCAGGGCCTGCGGCGGGTCGTTCGCGGGGATGACGTGCACCAGCACGTCGGCCGTCGCGCAGTCGGTGGGGTCGGCGGGCGCGCAGGTCGTGTAGCTGAAGGCGGCGTCACCGAGGTACACGCCGGGGTCGAACCGGACGGTGCCGGGGCCGGTCACCGCGGCGCCGCCGTGGCTCGCGGTGCCGACGGCGGAGACCACGGCGGTGGGCGTGTCGTTGTCGCCCACGGGGATGTCCACCGCGACCCCGGTGCGCGTGGTGACCTCGTCGGGCAGGGCGAGCGGGTGGACGACGACCGTGATCGTCGCCTGGTCGCACTGCGGCGGGTCCTGGTTGTCGCACGCCTCGAACGTGAACGTGTCCGTGCCGAGGAAGTCCGTGCCCGGCAGGTAGCCGAACCGCCCGGACGGCAGCATCAGCACGCCGCCGGACGCCGGGCCGCTCACCACGCGGTAGCGCAGCTGCAGGTCGGGGTCGGGCGAGGTCGCGGTCGCGCGGCCCAGCACCGGCTCGTTCGCGACGCCCTCGTACGTGGCGTCGTCGGCGGTCGGCGGGCCGACGGTCACGGGGGAGGCGTCCACCAGGGTGGTCACCGTCTCGGCGGGCGCCGTGCCGTCGTTGTTCGCGGGGTCCGGGTCGGGGGTAGTGGCGTCGGCGCGCACCGTGTTGACCAGGGTGCCGCTCGCGGGCGCCGTGCCGGTGACGGTGAGCGTCCGGACGGCGCCGTCGGCCAGGTCGCCCAGCGCCCAGGTCACCGTGCCGCCCGCGACCGCGCCGCCGTCGCTCGCGGACACCGCCGTCAGCGCCGGCGGCAGGGTGTCCGTGACCACGACGTCCTCCGCGACGTCGGGGCCGGCGTTGGTCGCCGTCACCGTGTACGTGACGGTGCCGCCCGGTGCCACCCGCGCCGGCCCGGTCTTGGCCACCTGCACGTCCGCGCCCACGCGGGACACCGGGTCGGCGCAGTCCGGGGCGGGGTAGTCGTCGGGGGCGGGGAGGACCACGTCGCCGCGCACGACGTTCGCCACCGTGCCGCCCCCCGTCGCGGGGAACGTCGCGCCGGGGGCGTCGACGACGACGGGCGCCGTCGCGTCGTCGCCCGCGAACGTGCCCTGGACGCCGGTGGTGCCCGCGAACACGTACCGGCCGTAGCCGGTGACCGTGCCGTCGTCGGTGAGCGACGCCGCGCTGAGCGCGGCGGTGGCCGCCTGCCGCCACGTGCCGTTCACCCGGAACGCGCCGTCCACCACCACCAGCCCGGTGCTGCCCGAGCCCGGGCCGTCGAGCGTCAGGTCCCCGGTCGTCCGCAGCACGCACCGGTTGTCCAGCGTGCCCGAGCCGTTCGTGGTCAGCGCGCCCTGCACCAGCGCCGTCCCCGCGTTCTGGAACGGCCCGTTCAGCACCGCCGCGCCCGCCACCGTGAGGTCGGCGTCGTTCACCAGGGTCACGCCGGAGTTGAGCGTCATCGGGCCCTGCACCGTGAAGGTGCCGGCGTTGGTGAACGTGCCGGCCGCCGGAGTCAGCGCGCCCGCCACCGTCAGCGTGGCCCCGGGCGCGTTGCTGATCTCCGCGGGCCCGTTCACGTTCAGGCCGGTGACCGTCGTCGTCCCCGCGTTGTCCAGGACGAACCCGGTGCTCACCGCGACGGACGGCAGCTCGAGCGTCCCGCCCGGCGCGACGTACACCGTGCCCGCGGGGTTGTTCACGTACGCGGGGGACAGGGTCGCGCCCGCCGCGACGCACAGCGTCGCGCCGGCGGGCAGGGCGTCGACGCCGCCGGTGACGGTGCCGGTCACCAGCACCACCTCCCCGGCGGCCACCTGCACCGGGGTGCCGTCCCCGGTGCCGGCCACGGTCCGGGTGGGCGCCGCGCAGTCGTCGGCCGGGGCGGCGGCGGCCGGCGCGGCGCCGGCGAGGCCCGCGCCCGTCAGGCCGCCGGCGGCCAGCAGCGCGGCCAGCAGGGCGGGCACGACCCGCATCCGGCGGCCGCCGGACGCGGCGGACCTGGTGCTCGACCCCACGACATGCCCCCCGCGCGCGTCCGGCCCGGCCCGCGCCGGACCCGGCGCGACCGCTGGCGACACCGTACGCAACGGCACCCGCGGGCGCAGCGGACGCGGACCGACGTCCCGGGCGGGACGTGTCGCCGGGGCGTCATGATGGGGCCCGTGCCCACCCAGCCCACGGACGACGAGCTCCAGCTGATCCGCCAGTCCGGGGTCGCGCTCCGCATCGGCCGCCTCAGCCTGTCCGCGGGGACCGGCTCCTACCGCGTGAAGTCCTCGATGGCCCGCGTCGCGCACGCCATCGGCGTCGACCGGCACGAGGCGCACGTGACCCTCACCGAGATCACCACCACCTCGCACCGCGGGCCGAGCTTCCGCACCGAGGTCGCCGAGGTGCGCTCGGTCGGCATCAACGCCGACCGGCTCGCCGAGCTCGAGCGGCTGGCGGGGTCGCTCGCCGCCCGCACCGCCGCCGGCGGCTCCGCGACCGTCGACGAGGTCAGCGCGGCCCTGGACCGCATCGAGCACAAGCCGCCCCTCTACCCCGACGTCGTCAACGCCCTGTGGGCGGCCGTCGCCTGCGCGGCGTTCGCCTTCCTCAACCACGGCGGGCCGATCGAGATGGCCGGCGCCTTCGTCGCGGCCTGGCTCGGCCAGCTGCTGCGCCGCACCCTGCTGCACCGGGGCCTGAACCAGTTCGGCGTCACGATGCTGGCCGCCGCGCTGGCCTGCCTGGCGTACCTGGGGGTCGTCACCGCCCTGCACGGCCTGGGCGCGACCGAGGTGCGGCACGCCGCCGGGTACGTCTCCGCGGTGCTGTTCCTCGTGCCCGGGTTCCCGCTCGTCACGGGCGGCCTCGACCTCGCCAAGCTCGACTTCTCCGCGGGCGTCGCCCGGCTGACCTACGCGCTGATGATCCTCACCTCCGCGGCGCTCGCGGTCTGGGGCGTGTCCATCGCGGTCGGGCTGACGCCGGACCCGGAGTCGCCGCCGGCCATCGCCGCGGGGACGCTCCTGGTGCTCCGCGCGGCCGCCAGCTTCGTCGGCGTGCTCGGGTTCGCCCTGATGTTCAACAGCCCGTGGCGGATGGCGCTCGGCGCCGCTGCGGTCGGCATGGTCGCCAACACCGGCCGCCTGGCGCTCGCGGACACCGGCCTGGCGCCGCAGGCGGCCGCCGCTGCCGCGGCGCTGCTCGTCGGCCTGCTCGCGGCCGTGCTCGCCCCGCGGCTCGGCGTCCCGCGGATCACCGTCTCCGTGCCGGCGGTCGTGATCATGGTCCCCGGGGTGTCGGCGTACCGGGCGGTGTTCTTCCTGTCGAACGGCGACACCACCGAGGCGCTCGCCTACGGCGTGCAGGCCGGTCTGGTCGTGGTCGCGCTCGCGGTCGGCCTCGCGGTCGCCCGGATGCTCACCGACCGGGAGTGGGCCTACGAGCACTGACGCCGACGGGCGCTTTTGCCCGTCGGCGGGGGCGCCCGGTACTGTGGCGCAGTCTGGAGACGTCGCATAGCCAGGTCTAGTGCGCGACCCTGCTAAGGTCGTGAAGGGGCAACCCTTCCGTGGGTTCAAATCCCACCGTCTCCGCTTCCCGAAGGGCCCGGTCATGGCGACCGGGCCCTTCGTCGTGCGCGGTCCGCGGGCGTCCGGAGCCGCGATCCGGGCCGCCATCCGGGCCACGATCCGGGCCACGATCCGGGCCATGGGGAGAAACCGGGACAGACAGGTGCATCCATGGCGGCCGGTCGCGCCGTAGTGGAGGTGTCAGCACACCTGGCCCCCTCGGGGGCACGGACCGAGGAGCACCCCATGCGTCATCGTCCGCTCGTCACCGCCGGCGCCGGACTGGCCGCCGCCGTGGTCGCCGTCGCCGCCGCGCTGCCCGCCGCCGCCGCGTCGGCCGGCACCGCCCAGCTGTCCGTCCTGCACGGGGTCCCCGAGCTCACCGTCGACGTCTGGGTCGACGGGGCCGTCGCGCTCGACGACTTCACACCCGGCACCCTCGCCGGGCCGCTCGACCTGCCGGCCGGCGCGCACACCGTGGCGATCACCGCCGCGGACGCCACCGACGCCGGCTCGCCGGCCATCGGCCCGGTCGACATCACCCTGGACGCCGGGGGCCGCTACACCGCCGTGGCGCACCTGACCGCCGAGGGCGAGCCGACCGCCACGCTGTTCACCGACGACACCTCCGCGGTGCCGGCCGGCCAGTCCCGGCTCACCGTCCGGCACACCGCGGCGGCCCCCGCCGTCGACGTGCTCGCCGGCGGCGCCCCGGTGCTGACGAACCTGTCGAACCCCGACGAGCAGACGGTCACCGTGCCCGCCGGCACCGTGTCCGCCGCGGTCGCCGCCACCGGCACCACCGAGCCCGTCGTCGGCCCGACCGACCTCGACCTCGCCGAGGGCGTGAGCACCGTCGTCTACGCCTGGGGCTCCCTGGAGGCCGG
>JAPSIJ010000216.1 GCA_031178805.1 Cellulomonas sp.
GTACCGTCGTCAGCATGTGGATCTGACCCGCCCCGAGTCCCGTCCCGACTCCGCCGCCGGCCCCGGCCGCCGGCGTCCTGGTGGTGATCTGCATGCCGGTACCCGGCACCCCCGCGGACGTGTCCGTCCGCACCCCCGTCCTGCGCGCCACGGGCGTGTCCCGCCTGTTCGGCGACCGCCGCGTGCTGACCGACCTGAGCCTCGCCGTCGCCCCCGGGCACCGGCTGGGCGTGGTCGGCGAGAACGGCGCGGGCAAGTCGACCCTGCTGCGGCTGCTGGCGGGAGTCGACCGGCCCGACGCCGGCGTGGTGCAGCGCCCGCCGGACCTCGCCTTCCTGCACCAGGAGCCGCCGTTCGGGCCCGAGGCGACCCTCGGCGACGTGCTGGAGGACGCCCTGGCCGCGGTGCGTGCGGTCGCGGCGGAGCTCGAGGCGGCCGCGACGGCGCTCGCGGCGGACGGCGCGGGACCGGCGGCCGCGGCCCGGTACGACGCCGCCCTGGCCGCGGCGGGGGCCGCGGAGGTGTGGGACGCCGACGCCCGGGCGCAGCGGGTGCTCGCGGGGCTCGGCCTGGCGGGCGTGGACCCGGGCCGACCGAACGGCAGCCTGTCCGGGGGGCAGCGCAGCCGCCTGGCGCTCGCGGCGGTGCTGGTGCGCCGGCCCGGTGCGGTGCTGCTCGACGAGCCGACCAACCACCTGGACGACGCGGCCGCGGAGTTCCTCGCGGCGGCGCTCGTCGACCTGCCCGGCGCCGTGGTGCTGGCGAGCCACGACCGGGTGTTCCTCGACGAGGTCTGCACCGAGGTGCTGGACCTCGACCCGGTCCTCGGCGGTGCCCGCGTCGTCGGCGGCCGGTTCGCCGACTACCGCGAGGCCCAGCGGGTCGCGCGCCGGCAGTGGCAGGAGCGGTGGGTCGCCGAGCGGGACGAGGTGGCGGCGCTGCGCGTGGCGCTCGCCGGCGGCGGGACGGCCCGCTCCGTCGCGCCGGGGCGGGCGATGACCGACCGCAACACGATGGCGTACGGGCGCGCCGGCGACCGGGTGGAGCAGCAGGTGTCCCGCCGGGTGCGGGACGCCCGCCGCCGGCTGGACGAGATCGAGGCCGCCCCGGTGCCGCGCCCGCCGCGCCCGCTCCGGTTCCACGGCACCCTCACGGCGGCGGCGGCGCGCGACGGCGGCCCGGCGGTCGCCGTGCGCGGGGCCGAGGTGCCGGGACGGCTGGTCGTCGACGCCCTGGACGTGCACCGGGACACCGCGCTGCTGGTCACGGGGCCGAACGGGTCCGGCAAGTCGACGCTGCTCCACCTGCTCGCCGGGGACCTCCCGCCCGCCCGCGGCACCGTGCAGCGGGCGCGCGGCGTGCGGGTCGGCCTGCTGGAGCAGGACGTCGGCCTCGCCGACGACGACCGCACGCCCCGTGCCGTGTTCGGGCTGGTCGCCGACGGGGTCCCCGGCGCGCCGCCGCTGGTCGAGCTCGGGCTGGTGGCCCCGCGCGACGTGGACCGGCCGCTGCGCGAGCTGTCGGTGGGGCAGCGGCGGCGGGTGGTGCTCGCGCTGCTGGTGGCGCAGGCGCCGGACGTGCTGCTGCTGGACGAGCCGACCAACCACGTGTCGCTCGCGCTCGCGGACGAGCTGGCGGAGGCGCTGCGCACCGCGCCGGGCGCCGTCGTCGTCGCGTCGCACGACCGGTGGCTCCGCCGCACCTGGCACGGCGCGACCGCGGCGGTGGTGGACGGCAGGCTCGTGTCGTAGCGGGCTCGTAGGGTGGCGGCCATGAGCACGCAGGACGACGGCACCGCCCCCGCCGCCGAGGGGGAGCAGCGCGCCGCGCAGGCCCTCGCCGCCGCCGGGATCCCGCACACCATCACCCGGCACGGGCGGGTCGGCTCGCTCGCGGAGGCGGCCGCCGCCCGGGGCGTCGAGCCGTCCGGGATCGTCAAGACCCTCGTGGTGCGGCGCGGCGAGGACGACTACCTGTTCGTGCTCGTCCCCGGCGACCGCACGATCTCGTGGCCGAAGCTGCGCACGCTGCTCGGCGTCAGCCGGATGTCCATGCCGGACGCCGCCACCGCCCGGGACGTCACGGGCTACGAGCGCGGGACCATCACGCCGTTCGGGTCGCTGCGGGCCTGGCCGGTGGTCGCCGACGCGCGCGTGCCCGGCCGGCCGGCCTCGATCGGCGGCGGGGGCCACGGCGTCGGCGCGACCGTCGACGGCGACGACCTGGTCCGGGTGCTCGACGCGACCGTGGCGGACGTCACGGACCCGCTGCCGGACGACGCGGGCTGACTAGCCGCCGCGGCCCGGCGAGCGGCCCTCCGCGCGTACCGGGGGAACGAACCGGGCAGGCGAGGCGTTCGCACCGGTGGCGACGGGTGCCGCGGGCTCCCGCGCCGCGACGCCGACGGCGCCCCTCCGGGTGCGCCGGGGGCCGGCGCGGTCCATGATCTCCCGCGGCCACGAACGACGAGAAGACGAGGACCGATGGACCTGACCGAGGACACCACCTCCCCCATCGGGGGGATCGAGGTGGGCACCGCGCACGGGCGCACGGTGGTCCGGCTGTGGGGCGAGGTCGACGGCGCGCTGCGGGCCGAGGCCAGCGCCTCGATGGCGCAGGCGCTGGCGAGCACGGCGCCGATCGTCGTGGACGCGGGGGGCGTGACCTTCATCGACTCGTCCGGCCTCGCGTTCGTGCTGCAGCTGCACCTCGCGGCCGGGGAGACCGGCCAGCGGATCACCCTGCGGGACCCGCAGCGGGAGGTGCTGGAGAAGCTCGAGATGCTCGGCATGGGCGACCAGTTCGAGCTCGAGCCGGCCACCGAGCCGGCCACCGAGCGCGCCATCGCCTGACGGCCGCCGCCCGGCGCCACGCCGTGCGTCCACAGGGGACGCGCGGGGCGCGGGGGATGTCGGTGCCGGAGGCTACGTTCGTCGTATGCGGCTGCTCCACACCTCCGACTGGCACCTGGGCCGCACCCTGCACGGCGTCGACCTGACGGCGCACCAGCAGGCGTTCCTGGACCACCTCGTCGAGGTCGCCCGGGCGGAGCGGGTGGACGTGGTGCTGGTCGCGGGCGACGTCTACGACCGCGCCATCCCGCCGGTCGAGGCGGTCGCGCAGCTGTCGGACGCGCTGCGCCGGCTCGCCGAGCACGCCGTCGTCGTGATCACCCCCGGCAACCACGACTCCGCGATCCGCCTCGGCTTTGGGGCCGACGTCATGCGGGACCGGGTGCGGGTGCTCGCGCGGGTCGAGGACGTCGACCGCCCGGTCGAGCTGCCCGGCCCGGACGGCCACGGCGGCGTGCTGGTGTACGGGCTGCCGTACCTGGACCCCGACGCGGCGCGGCGGCAGCTCGCCGCCCCCGACGCCGAGCAGCCCCTGGCCCGGTCGCACGCCGCCGTGCTCGGCGCCGCGATGGACCGGGTCCGCGCCGACCTCGCCGCGCGGACCGCGGCCGCGACCGCCGCCGGGCGCCCGGCCCCGCGGTCGGTCGTGCTGGCCCACGCCTTCGTCGTCGGGGGCGCCGCGAGCGAGTCCGAGCGGGACATCCGGGTCGGCGGCGTGGACCACGCGCCCGCCGCGGTGTTCGACGGCGTCGACTACGTCGCGCTGGGCCACCTGCACGGGCCGCAGCGGGTCGGCGACCCGGACGGCCCCACGGTGCTCCGGTACTCCGGCTCGCCGCTGGCGTACTCGTTCTCCGAGGCGCGGCACGCCAAGTCCACCGCGGTCGTCGACCTCGGCCCGGACGGGCCGCCGGCCGTGCGGCTGGTGCCCGCGCCCGTGCCGCGGCGGCTCACCGACGTCACCGGCGCGCTGGACGACCTGCTGGGCCCCGACGGCGACGCGCACGCCGAGGACTGGGTCCGGGTCACCGTCACCGACGCGCACCGGCCCGCGGACCTCTACCGCCGGGTGCGGGCCCGGTTCCCGCACGCCCTCGTCGTGCAGCACCAGCCGCCCGCCCGCCCGGAGGCCCCGCGCGCCGCCGAGGTCACCGCCGCGCACGACCCGCTGGACGTCGCGGCGGAGTTCGTCGCGCACGTCAGCGGCAGCCGCCCGACGGCCGCCGAGGCCGCGGTGCTGCGCCGCGCGTACGAGCACGTGCTGGGCGCGGAGCGGAGCGCCTGATGCGGCTGCACACCCTCACGCTGCAGGCGGTCGGGCCGTTCGCCGGCCGGCACACCGTCGACTTCGCCGCGCTGTCCGCCGGCGGGCTGTTCCTGCTGGAGGGACCGACCGGCGCGGGCAAGTCCACGGTCATCGACGCCGTGGTGTTCGCCCTCTACGGCAAGGTGGCGTCGGCGTCGGCCAGCGAGGACCGGCTGCGGTCCGCGTTCGCCGCGGACGACACCGAGACCGTCGTGGACCTCGTGTTCGAGACCGGGCACGGCGTCTACCGGGTCCGCCGCACCCCGGCGTACGAGCGCGCGAAGCGCCGCGGCACCGGCCGCGCCCGGCAGCAGGCCACCGTCCGGCTGTGGCGGCTGACGGGAGCGCCGGACGGCATCGCGCCGGTCGGCGACGCGGACGACGTCCCGGGCGGCGAGCTGCTGTCCACCCGGCTGGACGAGGCGGGCGCCGAGCTGACCCGGCTGGTCGGGCTCGACCGTGCGCAGTTCGTGCAGACCATGGTGCTGCCGCAGGGCGAGTTCGCGGCGTTCCTGCGGGCGGACCCGGAGCAGCGCCGGGGCCTGCTGCAGCGGATCTTCGGCACCGAGGTGTACGAGCGGGTGCAGCAGCGCCTGGACGAGATGCGCCG
>JAPSIJ010000217.1 GCA_031178805.1 Cellulomonas sp.
CGTCCTGCGGGTCGGAGCCCGCGATCAGGCCCCGGGCGACCAGCGACTTGAGCGCCGGGTACAGGGAGCCGTAGGACAGCGCGCGGAACGAGCCGAGCAGCAGGTTGAGCCGCTTGCGGAGCTCGTAGCCGTGCATCGGGGAGTCGTGCAGCAGGCCGAGGATGGCCGACTCCAGCACGTCGGAACGTCCGCGCACCGTGGCCCCCCTCCGTCGTCCGCACGTCGATGTATCGAACTGATACATCGTGGAGAGTAGGGCGATCCGGGCGTACGGGGCAACACCTGGGCGTCCTCCGGCGCGCCGCGGCGGACCGGGCGCGCAGGTCGGGGCGGTGCTGCCAGGATCCTCGGGAGGTCGCGCGGCCCCCGGGCGGGCCTCGTGGCGATCGCGTGAAAGTCGTCGGACGAGCCGGTCCCGCCCGGGGGCGGGCGTGCCGCCTCGCGCATACTGATCCGGGCCCGCGGGGCACCACCGTGCCCCGGAGCGCCACCCGCAGACAGGAAGGCACCGCCTTGGCACGCTCGACCCGACGGTCCACCGGACCCGCCGGCACGACCGGCGACCGCCGGCGGCTCATCGACTACCCCCGCCGGGGGTACCGGGGCCTGCGCCGCTGGCTGCCGTCCTGGCGGTTCGTCGTGGGCAGCGCGCTGGCGTTCGTCTTCCTGTGCGCGGGCGTGGGCGTGGCGGCGTACGCGCTGACCGACGTGCCGGAGCCGGACGACTTCGCCCAGGAGCAGAAGTCGACCGTCACCTTCTCGGACGGCACCCCGCTGGGCACGTTCCCCGGCCCGAACCGGACGATCGTCGAGTACGAGTCGCTGCCCGCGTTCGTGGGGCAGGCCGTGGTGTCCGCGGAGGACCGCACGTTCTTCGAGAACTCCGGCATCTCGATCACGGGCATGGCCCGCGCGTTCTTCAACAACGTGCAGGGCGGCGCCACGCAGGGCGGGTCGACGCTGACCCAGCAGTACGTCGAGCGCTACTACGTGGGCGAGACCACCACGAGCTACGTCGGCAAGGCCAAGGAGGCCCTGCTGGCGATCAAGATCGGGCAGAGCGAGACCAAGGAGCAGATCCTCGGCCGCTACCTGAACACCATCTACTTCGGCCGGAACGCGTACGGCATCGAGGCGGCGGCGCAGGCGTACTTCGGCCACCCCGCCGCCCAGCTCACCGTCGCCGAGGCCGCGCTGCTCGCCGGCGTCATCCCCTCGCCGAACAACTGGGACCCGGCCGTCAGCCCGGAGAAGGCCCAGCAGCGGTGGGACTACGTGCTCGACGGCATGGTCCGCGACGGGTACGTCGCCCAGGCGGACCGCGACGCGCTCACGTTCCCCGCGGTCGTGGAGTTCTCCCGCAACGAGACGTTCGGCGGCACCAACGGCTACCTCCTGCAGTACGTGAGCCAGGAGCTGACCGCCACCGGCTCCATCACCGAGGAGATGCTGGGCACCGCCGGCCTGAAGATCACCACGACGATCGAGCCCGGCGTCCAGCAGAACGCGGTGCTCGCCGTCGACCGGCTGCGCAACGGCGAGCTGTCCGACGGGGAGCGCCCCGTGGACGCGATGAAGATCGGCGTCGTGTCGGTCGACCCGACCACCGGCGGCATCCTGTCGATGTACGGCGGGCCGGACTTCCTCACGGACCAGATCAACCGCGCGACGCGCGGCAAGGTGCAGGGCGGCTCCACCTTCAAGCCGTTCACGCTCATCGCTGCGCTCGAGAACGGCATCCCGCTGACGCAGCGGTACCCGGGCTACTCCCCGCAGACGTTCGACGGCTGGGAGGTCAACAACTTCGGCCGGACGGACTTCGGCACCATCGACCTGGTCCGCGCGACGGAGCAGTCGGTGAACACCGTGTACGCGCAGCTGAACCTCGAGGTGGGCCCGGAGAAGACGGCCGAGGTCGCGCAGCGCGCCGGCGTGACGTCGCCGGTCAACAGCCAGCCGTCGAACGTGCTGGGCACGGACGACGTGAGCCCGCTCGACATGGCGTCGGCGTACGCGACGATCGCGGCGCAGGGCGTCTACCACAAGCCGTTCATGGTGCGGGAGGTGACCTACCCCGACGGCGACGTCGCCTACACCGGCGAGACGCAGCCGGTGCAGCAGTTCGACCCCGGCGTCATGGCCGACACCACCTACGCGATGACGCAGGTCGTCGAGCGCGGGTCGGGCGAGGACTACATCGCGCCCCTCGGTCGCGAGATCGCCGGCAAGACCGGGACCTCGAACGAGAACAAGTCCGCGTGGTTCGTCGGGTTCACGCCCCAGATCGCGACCTCGGTCGCCCTGAGCCAGGTCGGGGAGAACGGCAGCGACCCGGTGACGATCACGCCGTGGGGCGGGGTCCGCGAGGTGACGGGCGGCACGTGGCCCGCCGCCCTGTGGGCGTCCTACATGGACCCCGTGTTCCAGCTGCCGGCCTTCGCCGAGGAGATCCCGTTCCCGGAGCGGGCGAACGTCAACGCGACGCAGGCGCCGACCCAGGCGCCGACCACGCCCGCGCCCGTCGAGACCACGGCCCCCGAGCCCGAGCAGCCGGCGACCGTCGCCGTGCCCTCCGGCCTGGAGGGCGGGCTGTCCGGCGACGCGCAGGCCGCGGTCAGCAACGCGGGGCTCGTGCCGTCGGTGACCGAGCAGGACTCGGACCAGCCGGCCGGCACCGTGCTGTCGGTCAGCCCCGGTCCGGGCTCGCAGCTCGCGCCCGGGTCGACCGTGACCATCGTCGTCTCCCGCGGGCCGCAGCAGCCGGTGCAGCCGGAGCCCGAGCAGCCCGCGCCCGCCCCGAACCCGACCGGGCAGGCGGGCCAGGCCGGCCAGAACGGGCAGAACAACCAGGGCGGCTGACCGCCGTCCCCGCGGCGGCGGCGCACCGGGTAGACTGGTGTGCTGCTGTGCCCGTCAGGGCCGCCGATCGGCACCGATCGCGGGCACCGCGACGCAACGACACCCTCCTGCCACGGAACGACCGTGGCCGCCGAGACCAGAGGAGGTGGGTATGAGCCTGCGTCAGTACGAGATCATGATCATCCTCGACCCCGACATCGAGGAGCGCACCGTCGCTCCGTCGCTCGACAAGTACCTGTCGGTCGTCAAGACCGACGGTGGCTCCGTCGACAAGGTGGACATCTGGGGCCGTCGCCGCCTGGCGTACGACATCCAGAAGAAGTCCGAGGGCATCTACGCCGTCGTCGACTTCTCCTCGACGTCGGACACCGCCAAGGAGCTCGACCGTCAGCTGGGCCTGAACGAGGCCGTCCTCCGCACGAAGGTCCTCCGCCAGGGCGCCTGAGTGTCGGACCGCGCGCGTACCGTGCGGACCACCCCCCCTTCGACGAGAACGAGGAGCTGGCATGGCTGGTGACACCACCATCACGGTGATCGGGAACCTGACCGCCGACCCGGAGCTGCGGTTCACGCCGTCCGGTGCCGCGGTCGCGAACTTCACCGTGGCGTCCACGCCGCGCACGTTCGACCGCCAGAGCAACGAGTGGAAGGACGGCGACACGCTGTTCCTCCGCTGCTCGATCTGGCGGGAGGCGGCGGAGAACGTCGCCGAGTCGCTCACGAAGGGCACCCGCGTGATCGTCAGCGGGCGGCTGGTCCAGCGGTCCTACGAGACCCGCGAGGGCGAGAAGCGGACCGTGTACGAGCTGCAGGTCGACGAGGTCGGCCCGTCGCTGCGCTACGCCTCGGCCAAGGTCACCCGGACCCAGCGGTCCGGCGGTGGCGGCGGCTTCAACGGCGGTGGCGGCGGCGGTGGCGGCTTCAACGGCGGCGGTGCCGGCGGTGGCGGTGGCTTCAACGGCGGTGGCGGCCAGGCGCAGGACGACCCGTGGGCCACGCCCGCGGGCGGCGGCGCCGGCGGCTACTCCGACGAGCCCCCGTTCTGATCGGCTGACCTCCCGCCGCCGGCCACGCCGGCCGGCACCCACGGGCGCGCGCCCGCACAGCACATCCCATCCCGGGGCATGGCAACGCCCCGGGCTCCGCACGTAGAACAAGGAGCACCACGATGGCCAAGGCCGTTGTCCGGAAGCCCAAGAAGAAGCAGAACCCGCTCAAGGCGGCGAAGATCGAGTCGGTCGACTACAAGGACACCGCCCTGCTGCGGAAGTTCATCTCCGACCGCGGGAAGATCCGCGCCCGTCGCGTGACCGGCGTGTCCGTCCAGGAGCAGCGCGCGATCGCGCGGGCCGTCAAGAACGCCCGCGAGATGGCCCTGCTGCCGTACTCGTCGTCGGCGCGCTGAGAAGGAGCACCCACATGGCCAAGCTCATCCTGACCCACGAGGTCACGGGCCTCGGCGCTCCCGGCGACGTCGTCGACGTCAAGGACGGGTACGCCCGGAACTACCTCGTCCCGCGCGGTCTCGCGACCACGTGGAGCAAGGGAGCCGAGAAGGAGATCACCCAGATCCGCCGTGCCCGCAAGGTGCGCGAGATCGAGACCCTCGAGGAGGCGCGCGCCGTGCGTGACTCCCTCCAGGGCAACCCGGTGACCGTCACCGCCAAGGCCGGCGAGTCCGGCCGGCTGTTCGGCGCCATCACGACCGCCGAGATCGCCGACGCCGTCAAGGCGGCCGGTGGCCCGTCGATCGACCGCCGCAAGGTGGAGGTCGCGCAGCCGATCAAGGCGACCGGCGAGTACGAGGTGCAGGTCCGCCTGCACGCCGAGGTCTCCGCGAAGCTGACCGTCACGGTCGTCGCGGCCTGACCCACGCAGCACC
>JAPSIJ010000218.1 GCA_031178805.1 Cellulomonas sp.
GCGTCAACCCCTACCGTCGGGTGGCGACGGCGGACCGACCGCCGTCGGCAGCGAGGAGGGGGCGGGCCGTGCCGGCACAGGAGTCGTGGACCACCGCGGAGGTGGTCCGGCTGTCCGGCGTGACGTCGCGGACCCTGCGGCACTACGACGCGATCGGGCTGCTGCGCCCGGCCGGCACCGCGCCGGGCGGGCAGCGGCGGTACGGGCGCGCCGAGCTGCTGCGGCTGCAGCAGGTGCTCGTGCTCCGCGAGCTCGGGGTGGGTCTCGGCGCCATCGCCGAGATGCTCGCCGGGCCGGCGGCGTCGTCCCCGCGGGGGCGGGCCGCCCGGCTCCGGGAGCACCACGCGCGGCTGCTCGCGGAGCGCGACCGGCTGGACCGGCTGGCCCGCACCGTCGCCGTCACCATCGAGTCCCTGGAAGGGGGCACCGTCATGCCGGCGGACCAGATGTACGAGGGCTTCGACCACCGCCGCCACGAGCCCGAGGCGCGCGAGCGCTGGGGCGACGCGGCCGTGGACCGGAGCAACCGGGCGTGGGAGACCATGTCCGAGCAGGAGCGCGCCGCGCACCAGCGCGAGGGGCAGGAGGTCGGCGAGGCGCTGGCGGCCCTGATGGCGGCGGGCACGCCCGTCGCCGACCCGGCGGTGCGGGCGCTGGTCGCCCGGCACCACGCCTGGGTGGCGCTGTTCTGGACGCCGACCGCGGAGACGTACCGAGGGCTGGGCGCGATGTACGTCGACGACCCCCGGTTCGCCGCCACCTACGACGGCGTCGCGCCGGGCCTCGCGGGCTACCTGCGGGACGCGATCGACGCGCACGCCGACGCGGTCGCCGGGGGCTAGGCAGGTCGGGACCAACGGCCCACCCACGGGGTCGCCCCGAGCGGGAGGCTCGGGGGGCCGGACCACGCACCGCCTCTCCCCCGGGGTGGTCACGGGCCACCAGCCCGCGGTCCGGCCCGGTCACCCGGTGACGACGACCCGTCCCGGGGGACACGCCGTCGAGGCACCACCGGCTCATCGCCCGGGCTGGTGGTGCCTCGACCCGCGTCGCACCGCACCGGGGCGGGGACCGACCCGGCGCCGACCGCCGACCGGGCCGCCGCCGGGGCGCCACCGGGCCGCCGCCCGGCCGCCGACCGCGTCGCCGACCAGGCCCCCGACCAGGCCGTCCGCCACCGGCCCGCGCCCCCGTTCGCGGGCCCCGGGGTCCCTGGCTACCGTCGCCGGGTGACCGCGATCCACTGGTTCCGCCGCGACCTGCGCCTCGGCGACAACCCGTCCCTGCACGCGGCCGCCGAGCACGGCGACGTCCTGGCGCTCTACGTGCTGGACCCGCGGCTCTGGGCGTCCGCCGGGGCGCCGCGCCGCGCGTACCTGCTGGACAGCCTCGCCGCGCTCGACGCGCAGACCGGTGGCCGGTTGCTCGTGCGGCACGGGAACCCGCGGGACGTCGTCCCGGCCGTGGCCCGCGAGGCCGGCGCGCGCGAGGTGCACGTCGCGGCGTCCTACGAGCCGTTCGGGCGGCGGCGGGACGACGACGTGGAGTGGCAGCTCGAGGACGCCGGCGCGGCGCTCGTCCGGACCGGGTCGCCGTACGCCGTCGCCCCGGGCCGGGTGCGCAACGGCACGGGTGCGCCGTACAAGGTCTACACGCCGTACCGCCGGGCGTGGGCGCAGCACGGGTGGCACTCCCCCGCGCCGGACGCGGCCGCCACGGCCGCGCGGGTGCCGTTCGTCGACGCCGGCCCGTCCGACCCGCTGCCGGACGCCCCGGTGCCGGACGGGCTGGAGATGCCGGAGGCCGGCGAGGCCGCGGCCCTGGCGCGCTGGCGCGAGGTGCTGCGCGGGCCGCTGGCCGACTACGCCGAGGAGCGCGACCGGCCGGACCTGGACAGCACGTCCCGGATGTCCGTGCCGCTGAAGTGGGGCGAGATCCACCCGCGCACGATGCTCGCCGACCTGTCGCGCCGGCGCGGGCCCGGCGCCGACACCTACCGGAACCAGATCGCGTGGCGGGAGTTCCACGCCGACGTGCTGTTCCACAACCCGCGCGGCAACCACGAGTCGCTCACGCCGGTGGTCCCGGAGAACGCCTGGGTGAACGGCCGCGTCGAGCAGGAGCACCTGGACGCCTGGGCGGCCGGCCGCACCGGCTACCCGATGGTCGACGCGGGGATGCGCCAGCTGCGCGCCGAGGGCTGGATGCACAACCGGCTGCGGATGCTCGTCGCCTCGTTCCTGGTCAAGGACCTGCACGTGCGGTGGCAGCGCGGGGCGGACCACTTCCTCGCGTGGCTGGTCGACGGCGACCTGCCGCAGAACCAGATGAACTGGCAGTGGGTGGCCGGCACCGGGCGCGACGCGTCCCCGTACTTCCGGGTGTTCAACCCCGTGACCCAGGGCGTGAAGTTCGACCCGGACGGCTACTACGTCCGCCGCTGGGTGCCGGAGCTGCGGAACATCCCCGGCCGGGCGGTGCACGAGCCGTGGAAGCTGCCCCGCTCGGCGGCGCCCGACTACCCCGAGCGGATCGTCGACCACGCGCACGAGCGCGAGGTCACGCTCGGCGCGTACCACTCGATCCGCTGACCCCACCACCCCGGGACCCAGGTCCCGGATCGGCGTCGCCAGGGCGGTCCGGCGGCGACCAACGGGACAGATCGGGACCTTCGGCCCGTTCCGGGCGGCCTCTCGCCGGGCAACATTGAGAACGTAGTCACAAGGCGACTCCCGACGAGACCGAAGGCACGAACATGACCGCCACCGCCACCCCTCGCACCACCACCGCCCCCGCGCCGGTGCGGACCCAGGAGACCATCGTCACCACGACGCGGGCGCGCCGCTCGCTCGCCCTCCTGCGGCTCGGCACGGGCTTCATCTTCCTCTGGGCCTTCCTCGACAAGACGTTCGGCCTCGGGTACTCGACCCCCCGGGAGAACGCCTGGATCAACGGCGGTGCCCCGAGCCAGGGCTTCCTGAACAGCCCCGCCGTCATCGGCCCGTTCAAGGACTTCTTCCAGAGCATCGCCAGCCCCGCCACCGACGTGCTGTTCATGCTCGGCATGCTGGGCGTCGGCCTGGCCGTGATGCTCGGCATCGGCGTCCGCGTCGCGGCCTGGGCCGGCTCGGCGATCATGCTGATGATGTGGGCCGCCGAGTGGCCGCTCACCGCGGGCTCGACCAACCCGGTGATGGACTACCACGTCGTCTACGCGCTCGCCCTGGTCGTCGTCGCCCTGACGCTGGCCGGCGACACCTGGGGCCTCGGCCGGAAGTGGCGCGAGCTGCCCCTCGTCCGGACGTACGGCTGGCTGCGCTGAGCCGCAGCACCCGCAGCGCCGGTCCCCGCACCCCGGGGGCCGGCGCTCCGTCGTCCCCGGGACCTCCGGCGCCCGGCCGGCCCGCTGCTCCGCCGTTCCGGGACCTTGGGCCCCCGCCGGACGGGCGACGCTCCGCCAGGCTCGGGAGCACAGCCGCCACGACGACGACGACGGAGGCACGCCATGACCACCACCCCGACCTCGCACGCCGCGCCGATGCCGCGGGCGGACGCCACCGCGCAGGAGGACGTCGTCACGACGGTCCGCGCGCGCCGGGCGCTCGCCGTGCTGCGGCTCGGCACCGGCTTCATCTTCCTGTGGGCGTTCCTCGACAAGCTGCTCGGGCTCGGCTACTCGACGCCGGCCGAGCGCGCCTGGGTGTCCGGCGGCTCGCCGAGCCAGGGGTTCCTGAACAGCCCCGCGGTCACCGGCCCCTTCGAGGACCTGTTCCGCTCGATCGCCAGCCCGGCCAGCGACTGGCTGTTCATGATCGGCCTGCTCGGCATCGGGCTCGCGGTGATGCTCGGCATCGGCGTGCGGGTGGCCGCGTGGTCGGGCTCGATCATGATGGTGCTGATGTGGGTGGCGGAGTGGCCGGTCGCGGCCGGCTCCACCAACCCGGTGATGGACTACCACCTGGTCTACGCGCTGGCGCTCGTCGTGGTCGCGGTGACCTTCGCGGGCGACACCTGGGGCCTGGGCCGGTGGTGGCGCGACCTGACGCCGGTGCTGCGCCTGCCCTGGCTGCGCTGACCGGGCTCAGGCGGCGCGGAGCGCGCGGTACTCGTCCTCGAGCATCCCCATGAGGATCGCGTCGCACCAGCCGTCGCCGTCCCGGTAGGCGTCCCGCTGCCGGCCCTCGACGACGAAGCCGATGTTCTCGTACAGCGAGTGCGCCCGGGCGTTGATGCTCAGCACGTCCAGGCCGACGCGGTGCAGGCCGATGCCGTCGAAGGCCAGGCCGAGCACGAGCTCGATCGCCTCGGTGCCGTAGCCGCGCCCGCGGTACGCGGGCCGCATGGCGAGGCGGAGGTCCGCGGAGCCGACCACCTCGTCGATGTCGTTCAGCACGATCTCGCCGAGGTACTCGTCGGAGCCGTTCGCGGTGATCGCCAGGTCGATGCGGCCGTCCAGGCCCTCGACGGTGGCGCACCAGGCGGCGACCTGCTCAGGGGTGAACTCCGTCGTGGTGCCCGTGGTCCGGCGGCCCTCGGGGTCGCTGACCATGTCCCACATCGCGGCGGCGTCGTCCGCCCGGATGGGGCGCAGGTGGATCATCTCGCCCTCGAGCGTGGGCTTCTCCATGGGGACCTCCCTCGTCCACCCGATGCTAGGCACTGCGGGTGACCGGCATGTTTCGGCGCGCGGATCGGCGCCCGGGGTCGGGACGCGGGGCCGGGACGCGGG
>JAPSIJ010000219.1 GCA_031178805.1 Cellulomonas sp.
CCGGCGGCGGGCCGACACGCGACCACCGGCGGCGCGGGTCCGCCGGTCACGGGGCGTCGGCGGCTACCGTGAGGACCATGGCCGCCCGTCCGTCCTCCACCGCCACCCGCGGCGCCGCGCCCTCGGCGCGCGCCCGCAGCGCGGCGCCGGCGGGGCGCGCGTCCGGCTCCGGGTCGCGCGGCACCCCGCCGCCGCCCGCCCGTCCCGCCCTGCCGCTGCGGATGATCCGCGGCGTCTGGATGGGCACCGCGCACGTCGTCGGCGGCGGCGCCCGCCGCATCGGCCACGGCGCGCGCGACCTCGACCCCGCCCTGCGCCGCGACGGCGCCGCGTTCTTCCTGCTCGCCCTGGCCATCGTCGTCGCCGTGCGCGAGTGGTGGGGCCTGGACGGCATGGCCGCCGACGCGGTGCACGTGGTGGTCGCCGGCACCTTCGGCCGGGTCGCCGTGGCCGTCCCCGTCGCGCTGGTCGGCGTGGCCGTGCGGCTGATGCGGCACCCGGAGCGGAATCAGGCCAACTCCCGGATCGGCATCGGCCTGACCGCCATCACGCTCGCGGCCTGCGGGCTCGTGCACGTGCAGCAGGGGCTGCCCGCGCCGGCCGACGGGTTCGAGGCCGTGCGGGACGCCGGCGGGATCGTCGGCTACCTGGTCGGCACCCCGCTGGTCAGCCTCGTCACCGCGTGGGCGACCGTGCCGCTGCTGGTGCTGCTCGCGTTCTTCGGCGTGCTGGTCGTCACGGCCACGCCGGTGAACCAGATCGGCCCGCGGCTGCGCGCGCTCTACGACCGTCTCACCGGCAACCACCGCGACCCGGAGGCCGAGGAGGACGAGGACGCCCCGCTGGTGATCAACGCCGGGCACACCGCCGTCGAGGAGCCGCCGGCGAAGCCCGCGCGCACCGGCCTGCTCGGCCGCCGCAAGCGGGAGAAGGAGGCCGCGGCGCAGGCCGAGGCCGACCGGCTCGAGCAGTACGCGGGCGACGAGGCGTTCGAGCGCGCGGCGTTCGTCGAGCGCCGGCGCCGCGAGGAGGAGGAGGCGGCGACCGCCGTGCTCGCCCCCGACGACCTGGCGGACGACCTCGCCGGCGAGCCGGAGCCGCCCCGCGCGCCGACCGCGCCGACCCAGGCCGTCACCGCGGTGGGGGCCGCCGCGGCCGGTGCCGCCGAGCGTCCCGAGCCCGTCGCGCCGCCGACCACCGGCGTGCCCCGCGGCGAGCAGCCGATGCTCGAGGGCGACGTGCTCTACACGCTCCCGTCCGAGGACGCGCTCGCGAAGGGCGCGCCGCACAAGGTGCGCTCCGCCGCGAACGACCGGGTGGTGGAGGCGCTCACCAGCGTGCTGGAGAACTTCGAGATCGACGCCCAGGTGACCGGGTTCACCCGCGGACCGACCGTCACCCGGTACGAGGTGGAGCTCGGCAAGGGCGTCAAGGTCGAGCGCGTCACCGCCCTGAGCAAGAACATCGCCTACGCGGTGGCCAGCGCCGACGTGCGGATCCTGTCGCCGATCCCCGGCAAGTCGGCCATCGGCATCGAGATCCCGAACACGGACCGCGAGACCGTGTCCCTCGGCGACGTGCTGCGGTCCAGCGCCGCGCGCCGGTCCGAGCACCCGATGGTGATCGGCGTCGGCAAGGACGTCGAGGGCGGGTACGTCACCGCGAACCTGGCGAAGATGCCGCACATGCTGGTCGCGGGCGCGACCGGCGCGGGCAAGTCGTCCTTCGTGAACTCGATGATCGTGTCGATCCTCATGCGGGCCACGCCGGACCAGGTCCGCATGGTGCTGGTCGACCCCAAGCGCGTCGAGCTCACCGTGTACGAGGGCATCCCGCACCTCATCACCCCGATCATCACCAACCCGAAGAAGGCCGCCGAGGCCCTCGAGTGGGTGGTGCGGGAGATGGAGGCGCGGTACGACGACCTCGCCATGTTCGGGTTCAAGCACATCGACGACTTCAACGTCGCGGTGAAGGCCGGCAAGGTGAAGCCGCTGCCGGGCTCCGAGCGCAAGATCGCCGCGTACCCGTACCTGCTGGTGATCGTCGACGAGCTCGCCGACCTGATGATGGTCGCGCCGCGCGACGTCGAGGCCTCGATCCAGCGGATCACCCAGCTCGCCCGCGCCGCCGGCATCCACCTGGTGCTGGCGACGCAGCGCCCGTCGGTCGACGTGGTCACCGGCCTGATCAAGGCCAACGTGCCGTCCCGCCTGGCGTTCGCCACCTCCTCGCTGACCGACTCCCGGGTCGTCCTCGACCAGCCCGGCGCCGAGAAGCTGATCGGGCAGGGCGACGCCCTGTTCCTGCCGATGGGCGCGGCGAAGCCGATGCGCACCCAGGGGGCCTGGGTCTCCGAGAGCGAGATCCACGCCGTCGTCGCGCACGTCAAGCAGCAGCTCAAGCCGGTCTACCGCGAGGACGTCGCGGTCACGGCCGTCAAGAAGCAGGTGGACGAGGACATCGGCGACGACCTCGACCTGCTGCTGCAGGCGGCGGAGCTCGTCGTCACCACGCAGTTCGGCTCGACGTCGATGCTGCAGCGCAAGCTCCGGGTCGGCTTCGCCAAGGCCGGCCGGCTGATGGACCTGCTGGAGTCGCGGGAGATCGTCGGCCCGTCCGAGGGCTCGAAGGCCCGCGAGGTGCTGATCCAGCCGGACGACCTGCCGGGCACGCTGGCGATGCTGCGCGGCGAGCCGGAGCCCGCGGCGGCGCCCGCGGCGGGCGGCGACGACCGGTACGCCGCGCCCGAGGGCCGGATGCCCGGCGAGCCGCCGGAGGCCGTCGACTACCACGACGACGCGGACGACCTGCGCTGACCTCCCGCGCACGGTGCGGCGGTCCGCGGCCACGTAGGCTGTCCGGGTGAGCCACCCCTCGCCCGTCAACGTCGCCAACCTCGTGACGGTGCTGCGCATCGCCGTGGTGCCGTTCCTCGCGTGGGCGCTGCTGGTCGACGGCGGCGACGACCTGACCTGGCGGCTCGTCGCGGCCGGCCTGTTCGCGGTCGCGGCCGCCACGGACCGCGTCGACGGCTACCTCGCCCGCCGGATGGGGCTGGTCACCGACCTCGGCAAGCTGCTGGACCCGATCGCCGACAAGGCGCTGATCGGCACCGCGCTGGTCGGGCTGTCGGTCCTCGGCGACCTGTCCTGGTGGGTCACCGGCGCGATCCTGGTCCGGGAGATCGGCATCACCGTGATGCGGTTCTTCCTGCTGCGGTACCTGGTGCTGCCGGCCTCGCGCGGCGGCAAGATCAAGACCGTCCTGCAGTCGGTCGCGGTGGGCGCGTTCCTGCTGCCGCTGGACCGGCTGCCCACCGTCGCGCTGGTGCTGGCGAGCGTGCTGATGGGCGTCGCCGTCGTCGTCACGCTGGTCACGGGCGCCGACTACGTGCGCACGGCCGTGCGCGTGCACCGCGAGCACGTCGCGGGCGGGCTGACCGACGCCACCCGCCGCGCGGCCGCCACCGGCACCACGGCCCCGGACCACCGGCACGGCGGCGCCGCGCACGGCGGACCGGCGCACGGCGGCCCGGGCCACGACCCGACCGGGTCCGGCCCGGACGCGGTCGCCTCGTCCCGGTGACCGCGGAGCCGGCGGCGCGCGACGTCGCCGCCGCCCTGCTGGCCGCCCTGGCCGAACGGGGCTGGACGGTGGCCACCGCCGAGTCGCTGACCGGCGGCCAGGTCGCCGCCACGCTGGTCGACGTCCCCGGGGCGTCCCGGTCGCTGCGCGGCGGCGTGGTCGCCTACGCCACCGACGTGAAGGGCTCCGTGGTCGGCGTCGACCCGGAGCTGCTGGCCGCGCACGGGGCGGTGCACCCGGAGGTCGCCCGGCAGCTCGCCGAGCGGGTGCGGTCCGTCGTGGGCGCCGACGTCGGGCTCGGCACCACCGGCGTGGCCGGCCCGGACCCGCAGGACGGCTTTTCACCCGGGACGGTGCACGTCGCCGTCGCCACCCCGGAGCGGACCGTGGTGCGCACGCTGGCGCTGACCGGGGACCGCGCCGCGATCCGGGCCGCCACCTGCGCGGCCGTGCTGCGCGAGGCGCTGGCCGCCGTCCGGCCCGGCCCGGCCGCGTGATCCCCGGGAACACGGCGGCCCCCTGTCGCGTTGGTACGGACGTGATGAGAACCAGGCCGGCCACCCGTTCCGGCGCTGCCCGTGTCGGCAGCGACATGTACGGTGGGAGCCTCCCCACGCGGGGCCACAAGGGTGCCGCGCTCGTCCGGACCGCGCCCGCGGGCGCACCGGCGACGCGGCAGGAGCAGGATCGGGACTCGAGAGGGGGACGCCAGATGGTCGTGTTGCGCCGTGAGATCGGTGACGTGCTGCGGGATGCCCGCCAGCGGCAGGGTCGCACCCTGCGCGAGGTGTCCTCCGCCGCCCGGGTGTCGCTGGGCTACCTCAGCGAGGTCGAGCGCGGTCAGAAGGAGGCGTCCTCGGAGCTGCTCGGCAGCATCTGCGAGGCGCTGGACGTCCCGCTGTCGCTCGTGCTGCGCGAGGTCAGCGACCGCATCGCGGTGGCCGAGGGTCTGCTGATCCCCGACACCGTGCCGGTGGACCTCGCCTCGGCCCTCGGCGGTCAGGACGGCACCTGGGTGCGGCCGCGCCCGGAGCTGGCCCCGATCGGCTGACACCGCGGGGACGAACCCCCACCACCTGCGCCCGGCTCGCACCGCCCTCGAGGCGGGACGGACCGGGCGTCGGCGTTCCCGGGCCCGG
>JAPSIJ010000220.1 GCA_031178805.1 Cellulomonas sp.
CCCTGGACGCCGTGCTCGCCGCCCGCCCCGCGCTGGTGGCCGTCCTCGCCCGGGTGCGCGACCCCGGCAACGCGGGCACCGTCATCCGGGTCGCCGACGCCGCCGGCGCCGACGCGGTGGTGATCGCCGGCGACAGCGTCGAGGCGGTGAACCCCAAGGTGGTCCGGTCCACGGCCGGCTCGCTGTTCCACCTGCCGGTGGTCTCCGGCGTCGCCGTCGAGGACGCCGTGGCCGCCCTGCGCGGCGCGGGGCTCGGGGTGCTCGCCGCCGACGGCACCGGCGACCTCGACCTGGACGACCTGCAGGACGCCGCGGCCCGCGCGGGCGACGCCCCGGCCGGGCCCGCGGACCTGCGCGCGCCGACGGCGTGGCTGTTCGGCAACGAGGCGTGGGGGCTGCCGCCCGAGGACCGGGACCGCGCCGACGCCGTGGTGCGGGTGCCGCTGCGCGGCCGCGCCGAGTCGCTGAACCTCGGCACCGCCGCCGCCGTCTGCCTGTACGCGTCCTCGCGGGCGTACCGCTGATGCGCCTGTTCGCGGGGCTGTGGCCGTCGCCGGCGGCCCGGGAGCACCTGGCCGCGGCGCTGCGCACCGCCGTGGGCGTGGACGCCGAGGCCGCGCCGGGCCTGTCCGGCCCGGAGGGCGTGCGGTGGACCGCCGCGGAGAACTGGCACGTGACGCTGGCGTTCTACGGCGACGTCGGCGAGGGGCGCGCCGAGCTGCTCGCGGGCTCGCTGGCGGAGGTCGCCGCGGCCGCGCGGCCGTTCGACCTGCACCTGTCCGGCGCCGGGGTGTTCGCGCACCGGACCCTCTGGGCGGGCGTGGGCGGCGACGTGGAGGGGGTGCACGCGCTGGTCGCCGGCTGCCGGGACGCCGGCGACGCCGTCGGCGCGCGCCCGGACGACCGTGAGCGGTCCCGCCCGCACCTGACGCTCGGCCGGGTGCGGCAGCAGCGGGGGAGCACCCGGCGGCGCGACCGCGGCCCGGACCCCGGCGCGCCGCTGGTGCACGCGCTCGCCGTCTACCGCGGGCCGGTCTGGCCGGTCACCGAGCTGGTGCTCGCCGAGTCGCTGCCGGGCGAGGGTCGTGCCGGCGGGCCGCTGTACCGGCCGCTCGGCACGTGGCCGCTCGGCGGGTGAGGGCGATCGTGCCGCGCGCCGAGGCGCGGACGGTGCCCGGCAGCGGGGGCGGGCGCCACTAGACTCGCCCGTCGGCAGGTGCGTCGCCCCGGCGTCGCCCGCCGCTCCCGCTGTGCCAGCAGAGAAGGTCTGGATGTCCACGCCCGACACACCCCTGTCCCCGCTCGACGCCGACGCGGTCGAGAGCGCCCTGTCCGACGCCCTCGCGGCCGTCGCGGCGGCCGGCGACCTCGACGCCCTGAAGACGGCCCGGCTCGCGCACACCGGCGAGCGCAGCCCGCTGGCGCTGGCGAACCGCGCGATCGGCGGCCTGCCGCCGGCCGACAAGGCCGTCGCCGGGAAGACCGTCGGGCAGGCCCGCGGCCGGCTGTCCGCCGCGATCGCCGCGCGGGAGGCCGAGCTCGCCGCCGAGCGCGACGCGCGCGTGCTGGTCGAGGAGGCCGTCGACGTGACGCTGCCCTCCGACCGCGCGCCCCGCGGCGCCCGGCACCCCCTGATGCTGCTGCAGGAGCGCGTCGCCGACGTGTTCGTCGCGATGGGCTGGGAGATCGCCGAGGGCCCCGAGGTCGAGGCCGAGTGGTTCAACTTCGACGCCCTGAACTTCGGGCCGGACCACCCCGCGCGCCAGATGCAGGACACGTTCTACGTCGCGCCGGGGGAGGGCGAGCCCGACCCGCACCTGGTGCTGCGCACCCACACGTCCCCGGTGCAGGCGCGCAGCCTGCTCGAGCGCGACCTGCCCGTGTACATCGCGTGCCCGGGCCGGGTGTTCCGGACCGACGAGCTCGACGCGACGCACACGCCCGTGTTCCACCAGGTCGAGGGCCTCGCCGTCGACCGCGGGCTGACGAT
Source organism: Cellulomonas sp. (assembly GCA_031178805.1). Classification (GTDB taxonomy): domain Bacteria; phylum Actinomycetota; class Actinomycetes; order Actinomycetales; family Cellulomonadaceae; genus Cellulomonas. The sequence goes on from JAPSIJ010000220.1 coordinate 1,991, forward strand.
GGCGCACCTGAAGGGCACGCTGGACCACTTCGCGAAGGCGATGTTCGGCCCGGACGCCCGCACCCGGCTGCGGCCCTCGTTCTTCCCGTTCACCGAGCCGAGCGCCGAGATGGACCTGTGGTTCCCGCAGAAGAAGGGCGGCCCGGGCTGGATCGAGTGGGGCGGCTGCGGCATGGTCAACCCGAACGTCCTGCGGGCGGCCGGGATCGACCCCGACGAGTACTCCGGCTTCGCGTTCGGCATGGGCATCGACCGCACCCTGATGCTGCGCCACGAGATCGCGGACATGCACGACATGGTGGAGGGCGACGTGCGCTTCTCCACCCAGTTCCGGGCGGTGATCTGATGCCTCGCATCCCCCTGACGTGGCTCGCCGAGCACGTCGAGCTCCCCGAGGGCCTGACGGCCGAGCAGCTGGCCGCGGACCTGGTCCGGGTCGGCCTCGAGGAGGAGGCCGTGCACCCGGCCGCCGTGACCGGGCCCCTGGTGGTCGGCCGCGTCGTCGAGCGGGTGCCCGAGCCGCAGAAGAACGGCAAGACGATCAACTGGTGCCAGGTCGACGTGGGCGACCACAACGGCACGGCCGAGGACGGCTCGCGCACGCCGCGCGGCATCGTCTGCGGGGCGCACAACTTCGACGTGGGCGACCACGTCGTCGTCGCGCTGCCCGGCACCGTGCTGCCCGGGCCGTTCCCCATCGCCAGCCGCAAGACCTACGGCCACGTGTCCGACGGCATGATCTGCTCCTCCCGGGAGCTCGGCCTCGGCGACGACCACGACGGCATCATCGTGCTGGCCGAGCTCGGCATCGAGGCCGCGCCCGGGACCGACGCCCGCGCCCTGCTCGGGCTCGGCGAGGAGGTCCTGGAGATCAACGTGACCCCGGACCGCGGCTACTGCTTCGCGATCCGCGGCGTCGCCCGCGAGTTCTCGCACGCCACGGGCGCCGTGTTCACCGACCGCGGCCTGCCGCGGCCGGGCGCCGACGAGCCCGCCGGCGGCGGCTTCCCGGTCGAGCTCCGCGACGACGCGCCCGTGCACGGCGTGGCCGGCGCCGACCGGTTCGTGGCCCGCGTGGTCCGCGGCGTCGACGCCAGCGCGCCGTCGCCGTCCTGGATGCAGCGGCGCCTCACGCAGGCCGGCATGCGCCCGATCTCGCTCGCGGTCGACGTCACCAACTACGTGATGCTCGACCTCGGCCAGCCGCTGCACGCCTACGACCTGGCGACCCTGCAGGGGCCCGTCGTGGTGCGGCGGGCGCGGGCGGGGGAGCGGCTGACCACGCTGGACGGCGTGGACCGGGCGCTCGACCCCGAGGACCTGCTGATCACCGACGGCCCCGACGCCGGGCGCGTGCTCGGCCTGGCGGGCGTGATGGGCGGCGCGGAGACCGAGGTCTCGCCGGCCACCACCGACGTGCTGATCGAGGCGGCGCACTTCGACCCGGTGTCCGTGGCGCGCACCGCCCGCCGGCACAAGCTGCCCAGCGAGGCGGCCAAGCGGTTCGAGCGCGGCGTGGACCCGCAGCTGCCGCGGGTGGCGGCGGCGCGCGCCGTGGAGCTCCTCGTCGAGCACGGCGGCGGCACCCCCGACCCGGCCGTCACGGACGTGGACGTCACGACGCCCCCGCCCGTGCTCACCCTGCCGCTGACCCTGCCGGCGCGGCTGATCGGCCTGGACCTGGACGCCGCCGCGGTGACCGGGTACCTGCGGCAGATCGGCTGCACGGTCGGCGAGGTCGTCGGCGCCGGCGCGGACGCGGTCGTCTCCGTGTCCGTGCCCACCTGGCGGCCCGACCTCACCGAGCCGGTCACCCTGGTCGAGGAGGTCGCGCGCCTGCACGGGTACGACGCGATCCCGTCCGTGGTGCCGCGCTCGCCGGTGGGCCTCGGCCTGACCCCGGCGCAGCGGCGCCGGCGCCGGGTCGCGGACGCGCTCGCCGGCGCGGGCTGGGTGGAGACCTGGTCGTACCCGTTCGTCGGCACCGCGCAGCTCGACGCCCTCGCGCTGCCCGCCGACGACGCCCGCCGGACCATGCTCCGGCTGGCGAACCCGCTGTCGGAGGAGCAGCCGTACCTGCGGGCGTCGCTGCTGGTGACGCTCCTGGAGACGGCCCGCCGCAACGTCGGCCGCGGGATGACCGACCTCGCGCTGTTCGAGGTGAGCGCCGTGACCACGCCCGCCCCCGGCACGCCGCCCGCCCCGGTGCCGCCGGTCGCGCAGCGCCCGGCGCCGGACGTGCTCGACGCGATCCGGGCCGCCGTGCCCGCCCAGCCCCGGCAGGTGGCGGGCGTGCTGACCGGCCTGCGCGAGCCCGCCGGCTGGTGGGGCGCGGGGCGGCCCGCCGACCACACCGACGCGGTGGACGCCGTGCGGCTGCTGGGCGAGACGCTCGGCGTCGAGCTGGTGGTCGAGGCGGACCCGGAGCGGCTGCCGTGGCACCCGGGCCGCTGCGCCCGGATCCGCACCGCGGGCGGTGCGCTGGTCGGCCACGCGGGCGAGCTGCACCCCAAGGTCGTCGCGGCCCTCGGGCTCCCCGCCCGGGCGTGCGCGTTCGAGGTCGACCTCGACGTGCTGCTCACCGCGGCGCCCCGGACCGAGGTCGTCGGCCGCGAGGTGTCGACGTTCCCCGTCGCCAAGGAGGACGTCGCGCTGGTGGTGCCGGACACCGTGCCGGCCGCCCAGGTGCTCGACGCCGTGCGCGCGGGCGCGGCCTCGGCGGGCGACGTGCT
>JAPSIJ010000221.1 GCA_031178805.1 Cellulomonas sp.
CGCCCCCGACTGGCCCGCCCCCGTGGCGGGCGGCCCGCTGGACGCGACGGTCGAGGTGCCCGGGTCGAAGTCCCTGACCAACCGGTACCTCGTCCTCGCGGCGCTCGCCGACGGCCCGGGCCGGCTGCGCGGCGCGCTGCGGTCCCGGGACACCCTGCTGATGGCCCGCGCGCTGCGCGACCTGGGCGCGACGGTCGAGGACGACCCCGCCGCGCCGGGCGACTGGCTGGTCACGCCCGGCACCGCGCGGGGCGCCGTCACCGTCGACTGCGGGCTGGCGGGCACCGTGATGCGGTTCCTGCCCACCGTGGCGGCGCTCGCCGAGGGCCCGGTGCGGTTCGACGGCGACGCGGGCGCCCGGGTGCGGCCGATGGGACCGGTGCTCGCCGCCCTGCGCGCGCTCGGCGTCACGGTCACCGAGCACGGGGAGCCGGGGTACCTGCCGTTCACCGTGCACGGCACCGGGACCGTCCGCGGCGGCAGCGTCGACGTCGACGCGTCCGGCTCCTCGCAGTTCGTCTCCGGGCTGCTGCTGACGGCGGCCCGGTTCGAGCAGGGCCTGACGGTCCGGCACACCGGCCCGACGCTGCCGAGCCTGCCGCACATCGAGATGACCGTGGCGGTGCTGCGCGCGGCGGGCGTGCAGGTGGACGACTCCCGGCCGACCATCTGGCGCGTGGCGCCGGGGCCCGTCGCCGCGCGGGACGTCCGGGTCGAGCCGGACCTGTCCAACGCCGCGCCGTTCCTGTGCGCCGCGCTGGTGGCCGGCGGGACGGTGCGGGTGCCCGGCTGGCCCGCCGCGACCACGCAGCCCGGCGGCCTGCTGCCCGGCATCCTCGAGCGGATGGGCGCCCGCACCCGCCTGGACGGCGACGTCCTCGCGGTCACCGGCACCGGCACCGTGCACGGCCTCGACCTCGACCTGCACGCGGCCGGCGAGATCGCCCCCACCCTCGCCGCCCTCGCCGCGCTGGCCGACTCCCCCACCCGGCTGCGCGGCATCGCGCACCTGCGCGGGCACGAGACCGACCGGCTGGCGGCGCTGTCCGCGGAGATCACCCGCCTCGGCGGCCAGGCCGAGCAGACCGCCGACGGCCTGGTGATCACGCCGCGGCCGCTGCACGGCGGCACCGTGCGCACCTACGCGGACCACCGGATGGCCACCTTCGGCGCGCTGCTCGGGCTCGCCGTGCCCGGCGTGCTGGTCGAGGACGTCGCGACCACCGCCAAGACGATCCCCGACTTCGTCGGCCTCTGGTCCGGGATGCTGGCGTGAGCCCGCGGCGGGCGCTCGACGAGTCGGACGTCCGGGTCCGGCCGAGCCGGCGCGGCTCCCGGCCGCGGACGAAGACCCGTCCGGAGCACGCCGACGCCGAGCGCGCGCTGGTGACGGGCGTCGACCGCGGCCGGTACACCGTGCTGGTCGACCCGGACGGCCCCGCCGAGCGGGTGGCCGTCGCCATGAAGGCCCGCGAGCTCGGCCGGGAGCGCGTCGTCCCCGGGGACGTCGTGGAGCTCGTCGGGGACACCTCCGGCTCCGCCGGCTCGCTGTCGAGGATCGTGCGGATCACCGACCGCAGCACCGTGCTGCGCCGCACCGCGGACGACACCGACCCGGTCGAGCGGGTGATCGTGGCGAACGCGGACCAGCTCGTCGTCGTCACCGCGCTCGCCGACCCGGAGCCGCGCACCCGGATGATCGACCGGTGCGTGGTGGCCGCCTACGACGCCCGGATGGACGTGCTGCTCGCGCTCACCAAGGCGGACCTGGCGGACCCGGCGGAGCTGCGGGCGCTCTACGAGCCGATCGGCGTGAAGGTCGTCGTCACCCGCCGCGACTCCGGCGGCATCGACGGCCTGGACGAGCTGCGCGACGCCCTCGCCGGGCGGACCTCGGTGATGGTCGGCCACTCCGGCGTCGGCAAGTCCACGCTGGTGAACGCGCTCGTGCCGGACGCCGGGCGCGCGGTCGGCGTGGTCAACGACGTCACCGGGCGCGGCCGGCACACCTCGACGTCCGCGGTCGCGCTGCGCGTGCCCGGGCCCGCGGGGACCTGGGTGATCGACACCCCCGGCGTGCGGTCCTTCGGGCTCGCGCACGTCGAGCCGGACCACCTGCTGGGCGCGTTCGCCGACCTCGCCGAGGTGGCGGCGGAGTGCCCGCGCGGCTGCACGCACGCGGACGACGCCCCGGACTGCGCCCTCGACGACTGGGTCGCGGCCGCCCCCGACGACACCGTCCGGGCCGCGCGCACCGCCCGGGTCGACTCCTTCCGCCGGCTGCTGGTCAGCCGCACCGCGGCCCCCGACGCCGCGGGCTGAGCCGGGCCGCTGACCGGGCCCGTGGTCGGGCCCGGTGCCGCGCCCGGATAGGTTGGGGCCCATGACCCGGTACGACGACGACCTGCGCCTCGCCCACGTGATCGCCGACCAGGTGGACAACCTGACGATGTCGCGGTTCAAGGCGCAGGACCTCCGGGTCGAGACCAAGCCCGACCTCACGCCGGTGTCCGACGCCGACCGGGCCGCCGAGGAGCTGATCCGCGGCCAGCTGTCCCGCGCCCGCCCCCGCGACGCGGTGCACGGCGAGGAGATGGCCGACACCGGCCACGGCCCGCGCCGCTGGGTCGTGGACCCCATCGACGGCACCAAGAACTTCGTGCGGGGCGTCCCCGTGTGGGCCACCCTCATCGCGCTGCTCGACGGCGACGAGGTCGTCCTGGGGCTGGTCAGCGCGCCGGCGCTCGGCCGCCGCTGGTGGGCCGCCGTCGGCTCCGGCGCCTGGACGGGGCGGTCGCTCGCCGCCGCCACCCGGCTGCGCGTGTCCGAGGTCGGCCGGCTGCAGGACGCGTCGCTGTCCTACTCGAGCCTGTCCGGCTGGGAGGAGCGCGACCGGCTCGGGCACTTCCTCGACCTCACGCGCAAGGTGTGGCGCACCCGCGCGTACGGCGACTTCTGGTCCTACGTCCTTGTCGCCGAGGGCGCCGTCGACCTGGCCGCCGAGCCCGAGCTCGCCCTGCACGACATGGCCGCCCTGGTGCCGATCGTCACCGAGGCGGGCGGGCGGTTCACCTCCGTGCACGGCGAGGACGGCCCGTTCGGCGGCAGCGCGCTGGTGTCCAACGGCCGGCTGCACCACGCCGCCCTCCAGGTCCTGGACCCCCTCCTCGACGCCTGACCCCCGCCGCGCACCCGGGCGCACCCGCGCACCGGCGCACACCGGCGCCACCGAGTGGACGGTTCGGCCCGACACACCCCGGCGTGTCGGGCCGGACCTTCCACTCCGTGCAGGTGGAGCGGTCAGCGCGGGATGCGGTCGAGCTCCGTGGCGTCGTACCAGAGCAGGTCGCGCTCGGCGAGGGCGTCCAGCGCCTCGTCGTCGCCGTCGAGGGCGCGCGCCACCTGGTCGCGGGCGGCGGGCTCGTCCACGTGCGCGCACACCACGGCGTCGCGGTCGACGGGCACCGTGAGCGTGACCAGGCTGGCGGCCTCGTCGTCCACGCCGGCACCCTCCTCCGGGGCGCCGTCGCGGACCGCGTCGTCCGGCACCTCGACGGTGACGACCAGCCGCAGGCCGGGGGCGTCCGGACGGGAGGCCAGCAGCACGAGCGCGTCGTCGGCGGCCATCAGCTGGGCGGCGAACTCGACCCCCTCCTCGTCCTCGTCGGGCAGCAGCGCGACGAGCCCCGGGGTCACGGCGTGGGCGCGGCGCGGCGCGGGGAGCGGCGCGCGGCCGCGCAGCAGGTCGTCGAGCTCGTCCAGGGTGGCAGGCAGGTAGAGGCGCACGGGACCAGTGTGCCGCCTCGACCGCTTGCCACCGGCACAACACGGTCGAACCGGGTCGAGCAGGGACCGTCCGGGCACGACACGCCGGGCGTCGTCCCCAGGGGCGCGTCGCGGGTTTGGTGCCACGGACCGGGCCCGGTACATCTGGGCCACTGCGCCGCGCCATCCGACGACGGAGGACCCCATGAGCGACGACCGCCCGGCCCGCACGACGACGCGGGAGGTGTGATGGCGACCGCCGTCGAGGTCCGGCTGGTCCCCGCCGCGCGCCCCGGCCCGGACGGCGCGGCCCCGCCCGCGGCCACCGCACCGCCGCCCGGGACGCCCCCGTCGACGGACGGCTCCCGTCCCGGCCCGCCCGCCGGGGAGGCGCCACCGCGGGAGGCCGGTGCCCCGGCGGCGACGGACGCGGTCCTCGGGCCCCGGGACGCCACCTCCCCGCCCGGCGCGCCCCCCGCGCCCGGCCCGTCGCGGGCCACCCGGCGCCGCCGGTCCGGCCGCGCACCCGCGGAGCCCGTCACGGCGGCGTGCGCCCCGGTCGTCGAGCGCCTCGGCACCGCCCGGCTCGCCGCGTACACCCACGCCGTGCCCGAGGCCGCCGCCCTGGCGGGTCCGGTGCCCGTCCCGCCGCTGCCGCCGGGGACGCTGCCCGGCGCGGCCGCCTCGCTCGACGTGCGGCAGGCGTGCTGCATGGTCGCCCTCGCGGCGGTCGAGGTGCTGGCGGGCACCCGGCCGCTCGCGCAGCTCGCGCGCTGGGTGACGCCCGAGGTGTACGACGCGCTCGGCCGGCGCGCGGCGCTCACCGCGCCCCGCTCCCGGGTGCTGGACCCCGCCGCGGCACCGGGCGACCTGGACGGCGGCACCAGCCGCGGTCCGGTCCGCCGGCCGTCCGTGCGCCGGGTGCGGGCCTGCGCGCTGGGCGACCAGGTGGTCGA
>JAPSIJ010000222.1 GCA_031178805.1 Cellulomonas sp.
GGCCCGGGCGTCCCGCAGCCGGCGCAGGTGACGGGCAGCACGAGGTCGACGGCGTCGCGCAGCAGGCCGCGGGCGGTGTCGGCGAGGGGCACCCGCCCACCGTGCCCCCTCGGGGGCCGCCTCCGGCCGTCGTCCCCAGGCCGGGTGCGGCTCAGCCCGCGAAGGACGGGTCCTGCACCCCGGTGCCGACCAGGTTCCAGCTCGGCCCGGAGCGGGTCGCGTACAGCTCCCCCTCCGACGTGACCAGGTACAGCGCGCTGGCGCCCTTGCCGCCCGCGATGTCCACCGTGTCGACGATGGCGCCGCGGCTCTGCACCGGGCCGGCGAGCGGGACGAGGTGGTAGACGGCGGCGGTCGTGCTGCCGGACCGGCCGAGCACCCCGAGCGTCGACTCGTCCACCCACACCACCCGGCTGGCGTCCACCAGCGTGGCGCCGGTGCGCCACGCCTCGCCGAGCACCTGCGGCGTGCCGGAGTCGTCCCGGACCACCGAGGCCACGTCCACCCGCGCGCCGTCCGCGCCGGCCGACACCACGGCGACCCGCGAGGCGTCCCGCGCGACCCGGACGGACCGCACGGTCCGGCCCTGGAGCCACTCCGCGTCCACGTCGACCACGGTGCCCAGCGCGTCCACCGCGAGCAGCTCGCCGGGCCGCTGCGGGGAGGCGGTCCAGACCCAGCCGAGCCGGTCGACCGACGGCGCCACCAGCCCCGGGGCGCGGAGCAGCTCGACCGCCGGCTCCGCCGGGGTCGGCACGGTGAGCAGCCGGTCGGGCCCGGACAGCAGCACCCGCAGCCCGCCGGTGCCGTCCCGCGCCGGGTCGCGCGCGTCCAGCCCGGTGAGCGGCGCGACGTCCTCGACCGGGACGAGGTCGCCCTGGGACACCTCCACGAGGGTGTCGTCCTGCACCGCCTCCAGGGACCCGCCCCAGTCCTGCCCGCGCTCGAGGTCGGCCGCGTCGGCGTCCATCGGCACGCCGCCCGCCGACACGTCGACCGTGCGCACGCGCGCGATCCGCAGCGACGCCTCGAGCTGCGCCTGCATCAGCGCCCGGTCCGCGGGCTCCGTGGGCAGGCCGCCGGCCGCGAGGCTGACCGCGGCGACGCCCTCCTCGTCCACCGAGACCGCGTCCGGCTGCAGCACCGCGCCCTCCGGCACCGCGCTGCGCACGGCGTCCCGCAGCCACTCCGACGGCCCGGCGATCAGCGCGCGCACGATCGACGTGGCGAGGTTCCGCAGCGGGAACCACCGGGTCTCGGGCACCAGGAACTCCCCGTCCTGGGACAGGAAGTACAGCGTGGCCGACCGGTAGACGGCCTCGAAGTTCGGCTCGGACAGCACGACGCCGTCCTCCAGCCCGGAGATCCGCCACTGCCCCTCGCTGTCCTGCACGAGGTCGAACACCAGCGACTCCTGCGCGTCCGGACCGCCCTGCGCGTACCGGCCGTCGGCGTCGATGCGCGCCGCGACGCGCAGGTCCACCCGCACCTGCGACTCGCCGACGAGCTGGATGTCCGGGCTCGACGCGGTCGCGTACACGACCACGCGCTCCCGCGGGCTCCACGACCGCCGGGTCTCCCCCGACAGGTACTCCCGGGCGTTGCGGAAGTCGTCGGCGGTGTCCGCCGACGTGGTGTCCCGGCTGAACCCCGCGGCGCTCGCGCCGAGGAACCCGCGGACGATGTCCTCGGGCGCGCCGTCCTGCGGCGGCGGGTCGCCGAGCGGCTCGACGGCCCCCTGGTCGCTGACGCCCTCGACGCCGACGCCGACCGGCCCGGCGGTGGGGATGCCGATGCAGCCGGTCAGCACGGCCAGCACCGCGAGCACGGCGGCCAGCACGGCGGCCGGCCGGTGGCGGCGGGAGGTCGGCACGGTGCTCATCGTGGCTCCCTGGTGGGTCCGTCCGCGGCGGCCCGGCGCTCGCCGTCCGCACCCTGCTGCTCCTGCTCGCGCAGGCGGGCCCGGGCGACGGCCTCCTGCGCCTGCCGGACCCGCTCGACGACGTCGAGGGAGCCCGTGGTGGGCGGCAGGTCCGGCAGCGCGGCCGGGTCGACGCCCTCGCGGTGGTGCTCGGCCGGCGGGATGTCGGCCTGGTCCGGCGGCTCCAGGGGCAGCGGGGAGCCCGCCAGCACGATGCCCGCCCGCCGCGGCAGGGTCAGCCGGAACGAGGCGCCCCGCCCCGGCCGGCCCCACGCCTCGAGCCAGCCGCCGTGCAGGTGGGCGTCCTCCAGCGAGATGGCGAGCCCCAGCCCCGTGCCGCCGGTCGTCCGGGCGCGGGCGGGGTCGGCGCGCCAGAACCGGTCGAACACGTGCGCCGCCTCGTCGCGGGTCATGCCCACGCCGTGGTCCCGCACCGTCACCGCGACCGCGCGGTCGTCGGCGGCCACGGTCACCTCGACGTCGGTGCCGTCCGCGTGCTCCACGGCGTTCACCAGCAGGTTGCGCAGCACCCGCTCGACCCGGCGCGGGTCCACGTCGGCGACGCACCGCTCGGCGGGCTGCGCCACGGACAGCCACGACCCCTTCCGGCTCGCCAGCGGCACCGTCTGGTCCACGGCCGCGGAGACGATGTCCCGCACGTCGCGCGCCTCGGCGTCCAGCACCGCCGCGCCGGCGTCGAACCGGCTGATCTCCAGCAGGTCGGCCAGCAGGTCCTCGAACCGGTCCAGCTGCTGCTGCAGCAGCTCGGCGGAGCGCCGCACCGCGGGCGGGAAGTCCTCGCGCGACTCGTAGAGCATCTCGCCGGCCATCCGGACCGTGGTCAGCGGCGTGCGCAGCTCGTGCGACACGTCCGAGACGAACCGGCGCTGCATCGCCGACAGCTGCTCCATCCGGGCGATCTGGTGCTGCAGGCTCTCGGCCATCTCGTTGAACGACCGGCCGAGGCGCGCCAGCTCGTCCTCGCCGCGGACCGCCATCCGCTCGGTGAGGCTGCCGTCGGCGATCCGCTCCGCGACGTGCGCCGCGAGCCGCACCGGCCGCACCACCTGCCGCGTGACGAGCCAGGTCATCGAGCCGAGCAGCGCCACCAGCGCGACGGCGCCGATCGACAGCACGCCCTGCAGGAACTCCAGCCGGTCCTGCTCGGCCTGCAGCGAGTAGAGGAAGTACAGCTCGTAGGACCCGGCCGCCGGGACGGTCACCACCTGGCCGACCACCACCCCGGGCTCGACCCGGCCGCTGGCGGAGGACGCCGCCGGCCACGCGACGGACTCCCAGCGCTGGCCCTCGTTGCCCGCGGTCGCGTCCCGCAGCCGGTCCGAGACCAGCGAGACCAGGTTCGAGTCGGTGGAGGCGCCGGTGACCAGGATCGGCTGCTGCTGGCCGCGGGTGCGCAGGATGAACACCTCGCGCTCCCCCGAGCCGCCGGACCGCAGCGCGCGCACCAGGTCGTTCAGCAGCAGCTGCACCTCGGGCGCCGTCGTCGCCGTCGAGGCGTCGAACGTCTCCTGCGCCTGGGCCGCGCTGCGGGCGGACTCCGCCAGCACCTGGTCGACGCGCTGGGTGAACAGCCCGTCCCGGACGCTGACCGACAGGTAGCCGCCGAGCACCACGAGCGCCACCAGGCCGGCAGCCAGGGTCCAGGTGATCACCCGCGCCTGCAGCGACCCGCGCCAGGCCCGCAGCAGGCGGCGCGCCCGCGCGGCGGCGCGGACCGTCACCAGGCGCCGGGCACGACCCACCCGGCCCCCGGTGCCCGCCCCGGTCCGGGACGTGCTCACGAGGTGGTCGCGCCCGCCTTGTAGCCGACGCCGCGGACCGTCACGACGATCTCCGGGCGCTCCGGGTCCGCCTCGATCTTGGAGCGCAGCCGCTGCACGTGGACGTTCACCAGCCGGGTGTCGGCCGCGTGCCGGTAGCCCCACACCCGCTCCAGCAGCACCTCGCGGGTGAACACCTGCCACGGCTTGCGGGCCAGCGCGACCAGCAGGTCGAACTCCAGCGGGGTGAGCGGGATCGGCACGCCGTCGCGGGTGACCCGGTGGCCGGTGACGTCGATGGACAGGTCGCCGATCCGCAGGTGCTCCGGCGCCGGCTCGTCGCTGCGCCGCAGGCGCGCCCGCACCCGGGCGATCAGCTCCTTGGGCTTGAACGGCTTGGCGATGTAGTCGTCCGCCCCGGACTCCAGGCCGAGCACCACGTCGACGGTGTCCGCCTTGGCGGTGAGCATGACGATCGGCACGCCCGACTCGGCCCGGATCAGCCGGCACACCTCCGTGCCGTCCTTGCCGGGCAGCATGAGGTCGAGCAGCACCAGGTCCGGTTGGCTGGCCCGGAAGATCTCCAGGGCCTCGTCGCCGTCCGCGCAGAACACGGGCTCGAAGCCCTCCGACCGCAGGACGATGCCGATCATCTCGGACAGGGCGGTGTCGTCGTCCACAACGAGAACGCGTCCCTTCATCGCCCCATGATGGCACCCGGCGCGCCCCGGTGGCGCCGGGCACGTGCCGCGCCCCCCGGACGGACGCCGCACCCGCCGGCGACCTGACGTGGCACGATGGCCGCCAGACGCGCCAGGAGCCGCCCCGCGACGCCTGCCGCGGACGCGAGCCGAGCAGCAGGGAGCCACCGGATGAGCACGCCGCACGACGAGGGCCGGCCCGAGGACGCGCCCCGCCCCGGCGAGGAGCCGCGCCCCGCGCCGCGCTACGGGCAGTACGCCCCGGCCGGCTGGCAGGCCCCGGGCTCCGGCCCGCAGCAGCCCGGC
>JAPSIJ010000223.1 GCA_031178805.1 Cellulomonas sp.
TGATGGTCCCGCAGAGCCAGGACCCGCGCCGCACGGCGTACACCGTGACCGTGGACGCGGCCACGGGCGTCACCACCGGCATCTCCGCCGCCGACCGCACCCGGACCCTGCGGGTGCTCGCCGACCCCGCGACCGGGACCGAGGACCTCATCCGCCCCGGGCACGTGCTGCCGCTGCGCGCGGTCCCCGGGGGCGTCCTGCACCGCGCCGGGCACACCGAGGCGGCCGTCGACCTCTGCCGGCTCGCCGGCGTCGCCCCCGTCGCCGCGATCGCCGAGCTCGTGCACGACGACGGCACGATGATGCGGCTCCCCGAGACCGCGGACCTCGCGGCCGAGCACGGGCTCGTCGTCATCACCATCGCCGACCTCGTCGCCTGGCGGACCGCGCACGGCGACCTGCCCACCGAGCCGGCGACCGACGCCGAGGCCGCCGCGACCGCCCCGGAGCGCCGGGTGCACCGCGCCCACTCCGCGGCGCTGCCCACCGCGCGCGGCGAGTTCCGGGTGCACGCCTACCGCGACCTGCGCACCGGCGCGGAGCACGTCGCGCTCGTCGCCGCCCAGGGCCTCGCCGCGCAGCCGGTCGTCCGCGTGCACTCCGAGTGCCTGACCGGCGACGCCTTCGGGTCGGCCCGGTGCGACTGCGGGCCGCAGCTGGACGCCGCCCTAGAGCTCGCCGCGCGGGACGGGGGCGCCGTCGTCTACCTGCGCGGGCACGAGGGCCGGGGGATCGGCCTGCTCGCGAAGATCGCCGCCTACGCCCTGCAGGACGAGGGGCGGGACACCGTCGAGGCCAACCTCGACCTCGGCTGGCCCGCCGACCGACGCGAGTACGGCGCCGCCGCCGCGATCCTCGAGGACCTCGGCGCCCGCCGGATCACCCTGCTCACGAACAACCCGGCCAAGGTCGCCGGGCTCACCGCGCACGGCATCGAGGTCGCGGAGGTCCGCGGCCTGGAGGTCGGGCGCACCCCGCACAACGAGGCCTACCTGCGCACCAAGGCGCGGGCCATGGGGCACCTGCTGCCCGGCCTCGACCGGCCCGGGCACGTGCCGGCCGGCACCACCCACGCACTCCCGGAGGACGCACGATGAGCGGCAGCGGCGCACCCAGCATCACCACCGACGGCAGCGGCCTGCGGGTCGTCGTCGTGGCCGCGAGCTGGCACACCACCGTCATGGACGGGCTGCTCGCGGGGGCGCGCCGCGCCCTCGATGCCGCCGGCGTGACCGACGTGCGCGAGGTCCGCGTGCCGGGCACGTTCGAGCTGCCCGTCGCCGCCGCCCGGATCGCCCGCAGCGGCGACGTCGACGCGGTCGTGGCGCTCGGCGTCGTCATCCGCGGCGGCACGCCGCACTTCGACTACGTCTGCCAGGCCGCCACCGTCGGGCTCACGGAGGTCGCCGTCGCCACCGGCGTCCCCGTCGGGTTCGGCGTGCTCACCTGCGACGACGAGGCCCAGGCGCTCGACCGCGCCGGCCTCGAGGGCTCGCACGAGGACAAGGGCGCCGAGGCGGCGGAGGCGGCGGTCGCCACGGTCGTCGCGCTGCGCGGGCTGTGAACCTGCTCACCTGGCTGTTCGACGCCCAGCTCGTCGTCGCCGGCCACCCGGTGCTCTGGCGCGAGGTCGTCGGCAACCTCTTCGGCCTCGCCTCCGCCCTCGGCGGCCTGCGGCGGCGGATCTGGGCGTGGCCCGTCGGCATCGTCGGCAACGTCCTGCTGTTCACCGTGTTCCTCGGCGGGGTCTTCCACACCCCGCAGGAGCGCGACCTCTACGGGCAGGCCGGGCGGCAGGTGTTCTTCGTCGCCGTCGCCGTCTACGGCTGGGTCCGCTGGTCGCAGACCCGCCGCGACGCCCGCGCGCACGGCGAGGCCGACGCCCCCGCCGTCGTCCCGCGCTGGGCCGGGTGGTCCGGGTGGGCGCAGATCCTCGTGGTCGGCGTCGTCGGCACCGTCGGCTTCGCCCTGGTGTTCCGCGCGCTCGGCTCCTGGGGTCCCTGGGCGGACGCCTGGATCTTCGTCGGCTCGCTGCTCGCCACGTACGGCATGGCACGCGGCTGGATCGAGTTCTGGCTGATCTGGATCGCCGTCGACGCCGTCGGGGTGCCCCTGCTGCTCAGCGCCGGCTACTACCCGTCCGCCGTGCTGTACCTCGTGTACGCCGGCGTCGTCGTGTCCGGCTTCGTCGTCTGGTGGCGCGCCCGGCGGCAGGCCGAGCCGCAGCAGGTCACCGCCGCCGCGGGCGTCGCCGGGTGACCCCGTGGCCGGCCGCGGCGCGCCGACCGTCTACCCTGGCGTGCGTGAAGACGTTCGACGCGCTGTTCGCTGAGCTGACCGAGAAGGCGACGACCCGGCCCGCCGGGTCGGGGACCGTCAAGGAGCTGGACGCGGGGGTCCATGCGATCGGCAAGAAGATCGTCGAGGAGGCCGCGGAGGTCTGGATGGCCGCCGAGCACGAGGGCGACGAGCGCACCGCCGAGGAGATCTCGCAGCTGCTCTACCACCTCCAGGTGCTCATGGTCGCCAAGGGCCTGACCCTCGAGGACGTGTACACCCACCTCTGAGCCGGCCCGGCCGCTCACCCCCACACCCGTCCGACCCCGAAGGACCCCCCGTGCTGAGGATCGCCGTCCCCAACAAGGGCTCGCTCGCCGAGCCCGCCTCCGAGATGCTGCGCGAGGCGGGCTACCGCCAGCGCCGCGACTCCCGTGAGCTCGTCCTGCCCGACGCCGACAACGGCGTCGAGTTCTTCTTCCTGCGGCCCCGCGACATCGCCGTCTACGTCGGCACGGGCACCGTCGACGTCGGCATCACCGGCCGCGACCTGCTGCTCGACTCGGCGTCGCCCGCCACGGAGCACCTGCAGCTCGGCTTCGCGCGCTCGACGTTCCGGTTCGCCACGCAGGCGGGCCAGATGAACGACGTGCGCGAGGTCGCCGGCCGGCGCGTCGCCACGTCGTACCCAGTGCTCGTGGCGGACTACCTGCGCCGGCAGGGCGTCGAGCCGTCGGAGGTCGTGCGGCTGGACGGCGCGGTGGAGACCGCCATCCGCCTGGGCGTCGCCGACGTGATCGCCGACGTCGTGGAGACGGGCACCACGCTGCGAGCGGCGGGCCTCGACGTGTTCGGGGACCCGATCCTCAAGTCCGAGGCGGTGCTGGTGCGGCGCACCGACGGCGCCGAGCCCGCGGGGCTCGACGTGCTGACCCGCCGGCTGCAGGGCGTGCTGACGGCCCGCGAGTACGTGCTGATGGACTACGACGTGCCGCTGTCGCTCGTGGAGCAGGCCGTGGCGATCACGCCGGGTCTGGAGTCGCCCACGGTCTCGCCGCTGCACAACAGCGAGTGGGCGGCCGTGCGCGCGATGGTCCGGCGCGCGGAGACGAACCGGGTGATGGACGCGCTGTACGACGTCGGCGCCCGGGCGATCCTGGTCACCTCGATCCACGCGTGCCGGATCTGAGGCGGACACCGTGACGGGGGGCGGCGGGTCGGCGACGGGCGGCGGCGCCGGAGGCGGGAACCGGGGGAGCGGTGCGCGCCGACCTGCTCTGGACGACCCGTTCCGGCCTCGGTTCGCCCGCTGGGTGACCACCGCGCTGGCCGTCGCGGTCGGCGTCGGCACCGCCCTCCTGGTCGTCCTGCTGTCGACGACGGGCATCGAGGGCTACACCGTGGCGGACCGCGCGGGCATCGCGCTCGTGGGTGCCGGCATCGTCTGGTTCTGCTGGCGGCAGGCCACCGTCGCCGCCGTCCCGACGCCGGACGGGCTCCGCGTGCGCAACCTGGCGACCACCCGGACCGTGCCGTGGGCGCAGATCGTCTGGGTGCGGTTCGGCGAGGGCCGCCCGTGGGTGCAGCTGGACCTGGACGACGGCGACACGCTCGCCGTGATGGGCGTGCAGCGGTCGGACGGCGAGCGTGCGCGGGTGGAGGCCCGGCGGCTCGCGACCCTGGTGGCCGCGCGGCAGCGGACCGAGCGCGACGACTGATCCCCCCGGCCGCGGGGCGAGCCGGCCCAGGCACGCGGGCGGGCTCAGCCGGTCGGGTGCGCGTCCGGGCCGGTCTCGCTGGCGGACCGGGCCGGGTCCGTGAGGTGCTCGGTCGGCGCGTCGAGCCCCGGCCGGGTGCGGTACCGGTGTCCGGTCGGGTCGGTCCACTCGTACTCCCCGGGAGCGGTCTGACGCAGGTGCAGGGCGGTCTCGGTCTTGTGCCGGTGGTGGTGCCGGCACAGCGGGTCGAGGTTGACGTGGCTGGTCGTGCCCAGCGGCCCGTCCGGGTCTCCGCGGTCGTGCCGGTGGTAGTCGCGGGTGTGGTCGAGGTCGGCGAGGTGCGCGGGCACGAGGCAGCCCGGGGCGGCGCAGGTCCGGTCGCGGTGCCGGACGTGCTCGGCGAGGGCGGCCGGTGGCCGGTAGCGGGTGCGGCCGAGGTCGAGCAGGGCGCCGCTGCGGTCGTCGGTGATGATCCGCCGCCAGGTGCCGCCGAGAGCGAGCGCCCGGGCCTGGGTCGGGTCGACGGGCCCGTAGCCGGCGAGGTCGCCGGGCTCGTCGTCCAGCCCGAGCAGCGTGGACAGGGCGACGGTGACGAAGACCTGGGTGCGCGGGTCCACCGTCCTCGTCCCCGCGGCCGGGCGCGCGGACCCGTCGTCCGTGCCGCCGGGTGCGTCCCCGGGAAGGCCGGGGGACGGCACCACCCCG
>JAPSIJ010000224.1 GCA_031178805.1 Cellulomonas sp.
GGCGGCGGGTTCGCGTTCGGCACCCCCGGCGGCGACCAGCAGGACCAGTGGACGCTGCCGTTCCTGCTGCACCACCTGCTCGGCGGGCTGGACCTGCAGGCCGCGATCGACGCCCCGGGGTGGCACTCCACCCACGTGCCGTCGTCGTTCCACCCGCGCACCAGCACGCGGCACGGCGCCGAGGTCGAGTCCCGGCTCGGCCCCGACGTGCTGGCCGGGCTCACCCGGCGCGGGCACGCCGTGCGCGACGCCGGGCCGTGGTCGCTCGGCCGGGTCAGCGCGGCGGGCGTGCGGCCGGACGGCCTGCTGCACGCGGGCGCCAACCCGCGCGGCATGCAGGGCTACGCCGCCGGCCGCTGACACGGCCCCGGCACCGGCCGCCCACGCCGGCACCGCCCTGCCGCGCGCCCGCCGGCGGAGCGTGAGACGGGTCACCTTCCCCGGGGAACAAGTTGCCTGGCACAACCGTTGTGATAGTTTGCCTGCTGCAACCATGAAAGGTGTGACCCCGTGACCGGCTCCCCCGCGTACCGCGCGCTGATCGACGCGATCGCCCGCCTGCAGCGCGTCCAGCGCGAGGTGGCGACCGAGATGGCGCGCGAGCTCGACTGCCCGCGCGCGGTGCTCAGCACCCTGTGGCTGCTCGACAAGCGCGGGGAGATGGGCATCGGCGACCTCGCGCAGCACCTGCACGTCGACATCTCCGTCGCGAGCCGCCAGGCCAGCCAGCTGGTCGACTCCGGCTACGCCGAGCGCAGCACCCCGGACGCGCCGGGCACCGACCGCCGCGTCCGCACCGTCCGGCTCACCGAGCGCGGCCGGCTGTTCACCGCCGAGACCAGGCGGACGCTCGACCGGCGCGCCGCCGTCATGTTCGACGACTGGACGGCGGACGACCTGACCGCCGCCGTGGCCGTCATCGAGCGGGTCTCCGACACGGTCGCGGGGCTGGGCCCCGCGACGGTGACCGGTGCCGGCAGCGCGCCGGGACCGGGCGCCACCCCACCGCTCGTCGCCACGGCGACCTGACCTGCCGTCCGGCCGGCCCCCGCCGCCCGGACCACCTCCTGCGCGTCCCCGCCGGGCGCGCCGCACCCCCACCGAAGTCCGCCGACGACGCCGGGCACCGCAGCACTGCCGAAAGCGAAGTGACCCATGAGCACCACCACCCGGGCCGAGAGCCCGACCGGGGCCCCGGCCTCCGGCTCGCCCGCCCCCGCGATGAACCACCGGCAGGTGATGGAGGCCCTCTCCGGCATCCTGCTCGGCATGTTCGTGTCCATCCTGGCCACGAGCGTCGTGTCGAGCTCCCTGCCGAAGATCGTCTCCGACCTGAACGGGTCGCAGTCCTCCTACACCTGGGTCGTCACCGCGACCCTGCTCACCACGACGATCACCACCCCGATCTGGGGCAAGCTGGCCGACCTGCTCGACCGCAAGCTGCTCATCCAGATCGCGCTGGTCATCTCCGTGGTGTCCTCCGCCGCGGCCGGCTTCTCGCAGGACGTCGGCTTCCTGATCGGCATGCGCGCGATCCAGGGCATCGGCGCCGGCGGCCTGACGGCCCTGGCGACGGTCCTGATGGCCGACATCCTCAGCCCCCGCGAGCGCGGCCGGTACATGGGCCTCATGGGCGGCATCATGGGCATCGGCATGGTCGGCGGCCCGCTGCTCGGCGGCGTGATCACCGACGCGATCTCCTGGCACTGGAACTTCTTCGTCGGCCTGCCGTTCGCGGTCGCCGCGATCATCGTGCTGCAGCGCACGCTGCACCTGCCGACCCGGCCCCGCAAGGTCGTCCGGCTCGACTACTGGGGCGCCGCGCTGATCTCGGTCGGCATCGCGACCCTGCTGCTGTGGGTCACGTTCGCCGGCAACAACTTCGACTGGCTGTCCTGGCAGACGGCGGTCATGGTGATCGGCTCGCTGGTGGTCCTCGCGATCGCCGTGGTGGTGGAGAACAAGGTCGCCGACCCGCTGATCCCGATGCACCTGTTCAAGAACCGCACGCTCGTGCTCTCGGTCATCGCGAGCATCGCGGTGGGCGTGGCGATGTTCGGCACCTCGGTGTTCCTCAGCCAGTACATGCAGGTGGCCCGCGGCAAGACGCCGACCGAGTCCGGCCTGCTGACCGTCCCGATGATCCTCGGCCTGTTCACCTCGTCGACGATCAGCGGGCGCCTCATCACCCGGTACGGCCGGTACAAGGGCTTCATGGTCGCCGGTGCGGCCACGCTCACCGTCGGTCTGGCCCTGATGGGCACCATCCGGTACGACACCAGCTTCGTGCTCGTCGGCCTCTACATGTTCGTGATGGGCGCCGGCATGGGCATGCTCATGCAGAACCTCGTGCTCGCCGTCCAGAACACCCTGGACGTCTCGGAGACCGGCTCCGGCACCTCGACGGTGGCGTTCTTCCGCAGCCTCGGCGGCGCGATCGGCGTCTCGGCGCTCGGCGCGGTGCTCGGCTCGCGGATCACCACCCTGGTGACCGACGGCCTGGTCGGCGCGGGCATCGACCCGTCGGCGCTCGGCGGCGGCACCTCCGCGGTGCCGGACGTCTCCACCCTGCCGGAGCCGGTCCGGACGATCGTCGAGTCGTCCTACGGCGAGGGCATCGCGGACCTGTTCCTGATCGCGGTCCCGCTCGGCGTCGTCGCGCTGATCGCGGTGCTGTTCCTCAAGGAGGTCCCGCTGGGCCGCCGCAGCGGCGTCGAGCAGCTGCTCGAGCAGGAGCAGACCGACGGTTCGGTCGTCGCCGAGGCCGGCACCCCCGGGGCGCAGCAGGCGGTCGGCCGGCAGGCCGAGGCCGAGCAGTCCCCGACCGAGCAGGTCGCCCCGCGCGTCTGACCGGGACGGTCCCCGGGCCCGCGCCCGCAGCACCACCCGGCGCCCCGGCCCCGTCACCCCGACGGGACCGGGGCGCCGTCGCGTCCGCGCTCGGTCACAATGGGCGCGTGGACACCCCGACCGACCCCGTCGCGCGCCTCGAGACCGAGCTCGGCCTGCTGCTGCGGCGGGCGCGCGCGTCCGCCGAGCGCCTGGCCCGGGCCGTGCACCCGGACCTCGAGCCCTCGGCGTACCCGCTGCTGGCGTGGATCGCCCGCGAGCCCGACATCCGGGCCAGCGAGCTGGCGGAGCACATCGGGGTCGGCCGCGGCACGATGTCGCGGCAGCTGGGGCGCCTGGAGCAGCTCGGGCTCATCGAGCGCCGACCGGACCCGGAGGACTCCCGCGGTCAGCTGATCCGCGTCACGGAGGAGGGCGGCCGGCGGGTCGCGGCGGCGCGCACCGCGCGCCGGGCCTACCTCGGCCGCGTCCTGGAGGAGTGGACGCCGGACGAGCGGGGCGCGCTGGCGGACCAGCTGCACCGGCTCAACGAGTCGCTGGCGACCACGTCGCGGACGCCGACGGACCCGTGAGCCCGCGCGCCGCCCGGGGGCTCAGAGCGCCCAGGTGAGCGCCCAGGTGGTCCGGCGCCGCGCCACGGCGGCGACCGCGTCCACCCGGCCGGCGGACCAGTGCCCGGGCATCGCGGTGAACACCCCGGGGACCTGGTCGTCGGCGACCACGAGGGCGTCGACCGGCGACGGCCGGCGCACCTCGACCTCGCCGTGCACGACCAGCACGCCGCGGACCGCGACGGGCGAGCCGACGGCGGTGCGCAGCAGCGAGCCGGCACGGGCGGCGGTGAGCCGCACGTCGCGCAGGTCGGCGAGCGTCTGGCCGTCCGCGGACAGCGACCGGCCGTCCAGCACGAACCGCCGGGCGTCGGACGCCGGCCGCTCGGCGACGGCGAACGCGCCGGGCGGGCCGACGAGCAGGTGGCCGACGACGCTGCCCTGCCGGCCGACCGGGACGTCGTGCAGCACCTGCCAGCCGGCGAGCATCAGCCGGTCCAGGCGGTCGCACAGGGACTCGTGGACCCCGCGCGGCTCCCCGTCGGACCACGGGCGCACCAGGTCGTCGGCGGCCCGGTGCCGCCCCCGGGGGGCGGCGGGCTCCTGCGGGGCGGGCGGCTCGGCCTCGGCGGACCCGGGGCGGGCACGGCGGCCGTGCGGGCGGGGGCCCGGCGCGGGCTCCGGCTCGGGGAGCACGGCCGAGGCGGGCAGCACCAGCTCGGGGACGTCGGCCCGCAGGTACGCCTGCGCGGCGCCGCGCACCACGTCCTCGACGGGCGCGCCCTCCGCGGCGTCGGCCTCCACGGCCACCTGGCCGGTGGCGAGGTCGACGCTGCCGAGGGGAGCGCCGGTCTCGGCCGTGACGTACAGCCGGTCGGCGCCGTAGCGGCGCCACCGGCGGACGATCAGGGCCTGCTCCACGTCCGGGTTATCGGCAGCCGAGGCCCGGCCCTGAAGCATCCGCGCTCCCCTCCCCCACATGGGGGTCAGCCTACGGCGGGCTCGAACGTCAGGCTGACGGAATTCATGCAGTAGCGGTCACCCGTCGGGGTCTGCGGCGCGTCGTCGAAGACGTGCCCCAGGTGCGAGCCGCAGCGCGCGCACCGCACCTCGGTGCGCACCATGCCCAGGCTGCGGTCCTCGATCAGCTCGACCTTGTCGCCGGCCAGCGGCGAGAAGAAGCTCGGCCAGCCGCAGTGCGAGTCGAACTTGGTCTCCGACCGGAACAGCTCGTTGCCGCAGCCGCGGCAGCGGTAGAC
>JAPSIJ010000225.1 GCA_031178805.1 Cellulomonas sp.
GCGTCGGCGGCGAGGAGTTCACGCTGGTGCTGCTCGACTCCCCCCGGGAGCAGGCGACCGCCGTGTGCGAGCGGATCCGGACCACCATCGCCGGGTACCCGTGGCAGGAGCTCTCCCCCGGTCTGCGCGTGACGATGAGCTTCGGCGGCGCCATGGCGGTCCCGGACGAGGGCGCGCACACCCTGGCCGCCCGCGCGGACGCGGCGCTGTACCGGGCCAAGCGGCTCGGGCGGGACCAGGTGCAGTTCGACGGGCCGGCCGCGGCGTCCCCCGACGCGGCCGACCCGGCGGGCGTCACCTGCGCGCCAGCCTGACGGCGGTGCTCAGGGGTGCCACGGACCGGTGCCCAGAGCACCGTTCACGTTGGAGCCCCAGGCGTACACCTCGCCGGTCGCCGTGAGCGCCAGCGAGTGCGACTCGCCGGCGGCGGCCGAGGCGACTCCGGAGAGGTTCGGCACGCGGGCCGGCGTCCACCACGAGCTCGTGGTTCCCGTGCCGAGCTGGCCGAAGGCGTTCATCCCCCAGGCGTGCACGGACCCGTCGCGCATGACCGCGAGCGCGTGCGCGGGGCCCGCCACCACGGAGCGCGCTCCCGAGAGGGTCGCGATCCGGCGCGGTGAGGTCAGACCGTCGGTGCTCCCGTGTCCCAGCACCCCGCTGCCGCCCGATCCCCAGGAGTGGACGGACCCGTCGGCGGTCACGACGAGCGAGTACCCGCTTCCTGCCGCGACCGAGACCGCACCCTGGATCTCGGCGACGCGGACGGGCACCGAGGGCGCCGGAGCCACGGTCGCTCCGGGCGGCCGGTAGCCGTGGTGGCCCCAGACCCAGACCGTACCGTCGGCGGTGAGTCCCATGCCGTGGTCGCCACCCGCGGAGATCTGGGCGATCGCAGGCAGGCCAGGGACGCGGACCGCCGGGGATCCCTCGTGACGCGGACCCCAGACGCCGTCGCAGCCCCAGCTGTAGACGGCACCGTCGGACGTGAGCGCCAGTGACCACAGGTCGTTCGACGAGAGCGCCGCGACGCCGGAGAGCCCCGGGGTCCGGGCGGGCCGCGCCGCGACGGCGCCCGTCGCGGCGCCGAACCGGTTGCAGCTGTGGTCCGTGCCCCAGCCGTAGACGCGGCGGGGACCACGGCGGTGACCCCCAGGGGGCCGTCCCGCAGGTCGACGGCGACGGGTGACGCGCCCGCCGAGACCTCCAGGTGCAGGACGTCCGCATGCGGCCGCCGAGGCGGGGCAGGCGAGCCCCAGCACCGTGGCGAGCGCCCCGGCGACGGCGCTGCGGCGGCGTGCCGCGGCTGGACCGCGCGCCCCCGCCGTCATCGCAGCACCTCCGTCAGGTCGCACCGCGGTTCGGTGCACGGCTCACCCCTGCTGCCGTTGTGCCGGAACTCGATCGGGCGCTTCGTGCGGACGGTGCCGGTGTCGTGGCCGATCGCGCCGCGGGGGTTGTACCCCTGCCCCCAGGCCTCGAAGCGGTACCCGTCGGGCGCGTCCGCGTCCGGCACCCACTTCTTCCACCGGACGTAGCCCTGGCCGACCGAGAAGTCGACGACGTTCGTGTCGATCTCCGCGGGCACCGTCGGATACCGCACACCGCCGCCGCAGAAGATGGTGGTGTCCGGCCAGCGGGGGAAGCACTCGTACGAGTCGTCGCCGTACCCGTACAGCCGCCCGTCCGCGGTCACCATCGCCGCTCCGGTGAACGTGTACGCCAGGTGCACGACGTTCGACATGTTCGGCAGCACCCCGGGAGCCCGGGCGAGCCGGTTCGTCGCCGCGCTCGACGAGTTCGGCAGCCGCCCGCCGACGCGGGACGCGCTCGTGCCCCACGTGAGCACCTGCCCGGTGGAGAGCAGCGCACCGCCGAGGTTGATCCCCGAGTCGATGGCGACGATGTGCGCGGACGGGCTGTTCGCCCTGTTCCAGTCGTTGAGCACGGTGGACCTCCGTGCCGTGGTGACGTTGCTGCCGGAGTAGTCGCCGTTCCCCCCGCCGACGGCGCGGGGCCGCTCGTAGGGGTTGGGTCCGCCCCAGTACCAGATGTCCCCGCTCTCCAGGATGAGCCAGAAGGTCCGGTACCCGCCCTTGATGTACACGGGGAAGTTCCCGGGCTCGCTGGGGTCGGGCAGGCCACCCAACCGGGCGGCCCCCCGCACGGAGCTCGGCGGTCCCCCGTAGGCCGGCAGGCCCCAGTGGTAGACCGTCCCGTCGGCGGCGATCCCGGCTCCGGCCATCTCGGTCCCGGTGATCGCCGTGATCCCGCTCAGCAGCGGGCCGCTGCCGTTCCAGGCGGTCCCCACCCGGAGGCGGGCCGGCGGGACGGACTGGTCGGACGCCCCCTGACGGTTCGTCCCGGTGCCGTCCCGGGTCGCCGAGTAGCCTCCCCAGCCCCAGACGTACCCCGCCGCGTCCAGGGCGTTGAAGTTGTAGATGCCCGAGGCCAGGGCGACGATCGCCCCCTCGGGCAGCCCCGCGACCTTG
Source organism: Cellulomonas sp. (assembly GCA_031178805.1). GTDB lineage: Bacteria > Actinomycetota > Actinomycetes > Actinomycetales > Cellulomonadaceae > Cellulomonas. The sequence goes on from JAPSIJ010000225.1 coordinate 2,490, forward strand.
ACCGGCCACTCGGTCTGGCGGTGCGCCACCCCGATCGGGTCCGACCGGGTCGGGACGCCGTTCATCCCGAAGCCCGTGCGGCCCCAGACGTAGGCGTTCCCGTCCTTGCCGATCCCGATGGCGCTGTCGACCGTGCGGTTGTCGACGGTCGCCTTCGGCTGGATCGCCTCGGGGATCCCCGGCTCCACGGTGTCCGGGTTGCCGGGGACCAGGGGCAGCGCCGCGTCGGCAGGCTCGTCCCCCGGGCCTCCCGGCAGGGCCACCAGGGCCGTCACGCACAGCAGCGCCACGGCCGCACGGACCAGCGATCGGCGTCGACTCATCTCACCTCACCTCTCGGAGCCGCCGGCGGTCACGCCGTCGGGCGCCAGCACGTACGTGTGGCCGTTGATCGCGAAGGCGGCACGGCCGTCCTCGTCCGCGCGGGTCCACGAGAGCCTGCTGAGCAGGAACAACCGCTGGTCCTGGCCCTGCAGCGCGCTCGCGTACTGCTGCGCCTGCTCGAAGGTGCCCTCGACCGTCAGCGTGATCGGCACCGCGTACAGGCCGGGGGGGCGGCTCCGGCAGGGCCGGCGCGGGCGTCCCGTCGGGCGCCGCGGGCAGGTCGGGCACCGTGGTCACCGCCTGCGACGAGCCGACCGTGACGGACCGGACCTTCGCACCGGTCGCCTCGACCATGCCCGCCAGGCCCCGGGTGAACTCCGGGAGCTCGATCGCGGTCGGGAACTGCGTGCGCAGCGCCGCCAGCTCTGCCGCGAGCTCGTCGAGCCGCTCGAAGTCCGCCGCGAGCACGGCGATCTCCGAGCGCAGCTCCTCGTTCCGTTCTTCGGCGGTGTCGCGGGCGGCGTGGTGCCTCTCGATGCCGGCGAGCCGCGGCGAGAGCAGCAGCAGCCACGACAGCGCGAGCAGCGTGACACCCGCGAGCGCCGCGGCGCCGATCCAGGCCCGGCGGTTCGCGGTCACGACCGCTCACCTCCGCCCGGGGTGCCGAGCTCCACGTGCGCCCCGGACAGCGCCCGGACGTTCACCTGGACCGTCGACGCCACCGTGTAGAGCTCGCCGACCCCGTCCTCCGGCTCCCCGTCCGTGAGGGACGCCGTGGTGAACGAGGCGTCCATGAACCCGGGGATGCCGTTGAGCGCGTCCAGCCAGGCGGCGGTGTCCGGCAGCGTGGGCGTCTGGATGCTGAAGGTGATCGTCGCGACGCCGGGGTGCGCGAGCGGGTCGGGCGCGGTGAACGACGACCCGTCGGCCGGGGACGCGGCCTGGGCGGAGAACGACGTGATGGCCGTGCCCGCGGGAGCGACGGCCTCGATGCGCCGGATCATGTCCACCCACCGGATTCTCGGTCCCCATCGCGAGCTGTCGCGCGTCGGTGGTCCGCCCGATCGCGGCGCGCACCTCGGCCGCCTCGGCGTAGCGCGCGACCTCGGCGCTCAGGCGATCCGTCTCCGTGCGCGCGCGGTCGGCGTCCCGCTCGGCACGGGACTCGGCCACGAGCAGCACGCCGAGCAGGACCACCACGAGCAGGGCCACGCCGACCAGCACGAGGGCGAGCCAGCCGCGCAGCCGACGCAGCTCCCGCGCCGCGGTGACGGAACCCGGCAGCAGGTTGACGCCCTGCGGGCCGCGGAGCAGGTCGCCCGGCGACGCGGCGGCGGGGCCGGTCACGCCGCGGCTCCCTGGGCCAGGCCGACGGCCACCGGCAGGACCGGGCGGATCTCGTCGGCGAGCCGGTCCCCCGCGACGCCGCGACCGACGTCCAGGTGGGCGTCGGCGCTCGCGAACGCCGTGGGCACGCCCAGCGCCGTCGAGAGGTACTGGCCGAGCCCGGGCACCTGGGATCCGCGGCCGGCCAGCAGCAGCCGTCCGACCGGCCGCCCGGACGTGCCCGCGTAGTACGCGAAGCTGCTGCGGATCGCCTCGGCCAGGATCTGCGCGCGCCGGGCGACGACGTCGACGGCCGGTGCCACGTCGGCGGGCACCTGGCCGAGGTCCGCCACGCCGTACGCGCGCTTGATCTGCTCCGCCTCCTGCTCGGAGACGGCGACGGCCTGGCGGACGGCCGCGGTCATGTCGGCCGAGCCGTTGGGCAGCGTCCGGTACATCCGCAGGACGCCGCCGTCCGCGACCACGATGTCCGTGATCGACGCACCGACGTCGACGAT
>JAPSIJ010000226.1:0-254 GCA_031178805.1 Cellulomonas sp.
GGCGCTGTCCGGGGTCACCCCGGGCCTGGTCCGGCTCTCCGTGGGCCTGGAGGGGATCGAGGACATCCTCGCCGACCTCGACGCGGGCTTCCGCGCCGCCAAGGCGGCCTGAGCCGCCCCGTGACCCTCTCCGCCCCCACCCCGGCGGGCGCCGCGACCACCGCGGCGGCAAGGGCTGCGGGCCGGCTGGATTTGAGGAGAGAGCGGATTACCATCGGCAGGTCTTAACCTTCAAACCGTGGCGCTTTTTCGTC
>JAPSIJ010000226.1:264-4642 GCA_031178805.1 Cellulomonas sp.
GCGGGCGCCGCGACCACCGCGGCGCCCGCCGGCGCAGCCCCCGGACAGCCCCTCGTGCGACGATCCAGCGTGCCCTCCCCGACCACCCGCCGCCGCGCGGTCCCCGGGACGCCCCCGCGGGCGTCCTCCGCCTGGCGCCAGGGCGACCCCGTCGGCCGGCGGCAGTTCGCCGACGTCGGCCCGCTCGACCTCGAGGCCGGCGGGCACCTGCCGGCCGTGCGGATGGCGTACGAGACGTGGGGCACCCCCGCCCCGGACGGGTCGAACGCCGTGCTGGTGCTGCACGCCCTCACCGGCGACTCGCACGTCACCGGCGACGCGGGCCCCGGCCACCCGACCCCCGGCTGGTGGTCGACGCTGGTCGGCCCCGGCGCGCCGGTGGACACCGACCGCTGGTTCGTCGTCGCGCCGAACGTGCTGGGCGGCTGCCAGGGCAGCACCGGGCCCGCGAGCGCGGCGCCCGACGGCCGGCCCTGGGGCAGCCGCTTCCCGCAGATCACCGTGCGCGACCAGGTCGCCGCCGAGCTGCGCCTCGCGGACGCCCTGGGGATCGGCGCCTGGGCCCTGGTGGTCGGCGCGTCGATGGGCGGCCAGCGCGCGCTGGAGTGGGCCGTGACCGCCCCGCACCGGGTCCGCCGGCTGGCGGCGGTCGCGACCACCGCGCAGACCTCCGGCGACCAGATCGCCTCGTTCCACACCCAGCTGGCCGCGTTGGCGGCAGACCCGCGGTTCCGCGGCGGCGACTACTACGACGCGCCGGACGGCGAGGGGCCCCACGTCGGGCTCGGGCTGGCCCGGCAGATCGCGCACCAGACCTACCGCAGCGCCGCCGAGCTGGACGAGCGGTTCGGCCGGGTGCCGCAGGGCGGCGAGGACCCGCTGGCCGGCGGGCGGTTCGCGGTGCAGTCCTACCTGGACCACCACGGCGACAAGCTCGCGCGGCGGTTCGACGCCAACACCTACGCCGTGCTCACCCGGTCGATGATCACGCACGACCTCGGCCGGGACCGCGGCGGCGTCGAGGCGGCGCTGGCGACCGTCACGGCCGACACGCTCGTGGTCGCCGTCGACAGCGACCGGCTGTTCCTCCCCGAGCAGTCCGCGCGGATCGCCGCCGCCGTGCCCGGCGCCCGGCCGCTGCAGACGCTGCGCACGCCCTACGGGCACGACGGCTTCCTGATCGAGCACGACCAGCTCGGCCCGATGGTGCGGGCGCACCTGGCGGGCGCCCGCGCCTGACCCGGCGTGGCACGCTGACCCCATGACGGGCACCGGGACCGGGGACCTCGCCGCGGACGCGGCCGTCCTGCGGGGGCAGTGGCGGACCCTGCGCGGCTGGGTCGGCGAGGTGGTGGACGAGCGCGCCGGCGCGACGGCGAGCGTGCTGGACGGCTGGACGGTCGCGGACCTCGTCGCGCACCTCGGCCGGGCGATGGGCGCCCTCGCCGCGTGCGAGCCCCTGCCCGCCGGCACGGTGCCGCTCAGCCTCGCCGAGTACCTCGGCACGTACGCCGGCCGGGCCTCGGACATCGACCGGGTCACGCGCGAGCTGGCCGCGGAGATCGCGGACGACCCGCTGCGCCACGTCGACGCCCTGGTCGCCGCGGCGTTCCGCCGGCTCGACGAGCTCGGCCCCGCCGACCGCGTCGTCCAGGCGCGCCGCGGGCCGGTGCTGCTGTCCACGATGGTCGTCTCCCGGCTCACCGAGCTGGTCGTGCACGCCGACGACCTGCAGCGCTCGCTCGCCCGCGCCCGCGGCGCCGCCCCGGGGTCGCGCGCCGAGCTCGGCACCGGCGTCGGCCCGCTGCCCGGCGTGCCGGGCGGCCTCGGCCCCGCCGACGCGCTCGGCGACGGGGTGTCCTCGGCCGGCCCGCTGGACGGCGACGCGCTGGACCTGGTCGCCCGGGCGCTGCTGCGGATCGTGCAGGCCCGCGGGGGCCACGACCTGGAGCTCGTGCAGCCGCTGACCTGGGTCCGGCTCGCCGCCGGGCGGATCCCGTACGACGTCGACGTGCTCGCGGCCGCGCTCGCGCCGCGGTTCCCCTCCGACGCCGTCCCGGACCTGGGCCGGGAGCTCCCGCTGCTCTGAGGGGTCCCGGCCCGGCGTCCCGGCCCGGCGTCCGCGCGCCGCGCTAGGTTGGCGGGGTGCTGGCAGCGACGGTGACCGCGTTCTCGCCCGACGACCCGCTGCGCGGGCTGACCGTCGGGGAGCACCCGGCGCCGGCCGCGCGGGAGCACTGGACCACCGTCGACGTGCGGGCCGCGGCGCTGAACCAGCACGACCTGTGGTCGCTGCGCGGCGTCGGCCTGCGCGCGGACCAGCTGCCGATGGTGCTGGGCACGGACGCGGCCGGGGTGACCGCCGACGGGCGCGAGGTCGTGCTGCACGCGGTGGTCGGCGGGGCGAGCGGGCACGGCGTCGGGCCGGCCGAGCCGCGGTCGCTGCTGTCCGAGCGGTACCCCGGGACGCTCGCCGAGCAGGTCGCGGTGCCGACCTGGAACCTGGTCGACAAGCCCGCGGGCCTGTCCTTCGTCGAGGCCGCCTGCCTGCCCACCGCGTGGCTGACCGCCTACCGGATGCTGTTCACCACGGGCCGCGCGCAGCCGGGCCAGCGGGTGCTGGTGCAGGGCGCCGGCGGCGGGGTGGCCACGGCGGCGATCGCCCTCGGCGCCGCGGCGGGCCTGGAGGTCTGGGTGACCAGCCGCGACCAGGAGCGGCGGGCGCGTGCCCTCGGGCTCGGCGCCGCGCTGGCCGTGCCCGCCGGCGAGCGGCTGCCGGACCGGGTCGACCTCGTGGTCGAGACCGTCGGCGCCGCGACCTGGTCGCACTCGGTCCGCTCGGTCCGGCCGGGCGGGACGATCGTCGTCGCCGGGGCCACCACCGGGGACCCCGCGCGGATGGAGATCCAGCGGCTGTTCTTCCTGGAGATCGCCGTGCTCGGCGCCACGATGGGCAGCCGCGACGACCTGGTGCACCTGCTCGCGTTCCTGGACCGGACCGGGGTGCGCCCCGTGGTCGACTCCACCGTCCCGCTCGCCCGGGTCGGCGACGGGCTGGCACGCTTGGCCGACGGCGCCCAGTTCGGCAAGGTCGTCGCCGAGGTCTGACGAGGGGGCACGATGGCCGGCCGGTGGCGGACCGACGTCCTGGGCGAGGACTACCGGGTGCGGACCCTCGAGCTGGCGCCCGACGACGAGGGCGAGGTCGTCGCCAGCCTCGTCCGGTACGCGCCGCCGACGCCCGAGCCGGTGCGCCCGGTGCGCGCGGTGCTGTACCTGCACGGGTGGTCCGACTACTTCTTCCAGACCGAGCTCGCCGAGTTCTGGCACGCGCAGGGCGCCGCGTTCTACGCGCTGGACCTGCGCAAGTACGGCCGCAGCCTCCGCCCGCACCAGACGCCGGGCTACGTCGGCGACCTGCGCACCTACGACGAGGACATCGACGCCGCGCTGGAGCAGGTGCACCGGGACCTCGGCCGGCGGGCGCGGGTGATGGTGATGGGCCACTCCACCGGCGGGCTGGTGGCCGTGCTCTGGGCGAACCGGCACCCCGACCGGGTGCACGGGCTGGTGCTGAACTCGCCGTGGCTGGAGCTGCAGGGCGCCGCGGTGGTCCGGCACGTCAGCGCGCCCGCGGTCGCCCGGCTCGCGCGCCTGCAGCCGAAGGCGCCGCTGCCGAACATCGACCCCGGCTACTACGCCCGCACCCTGCGCGCCGAGGACGGCGGCGAGTGGTCCTACGACGCGGTGTGGCGGCCGGTGCCCGCGTTCCCGGTGCGGGCCGGGTGGCTCGCCGCGATCCTCGCCGGGCACGCCGAGGTGGCCCGCGGGCTGCACATCGGCGTGCCGGTGCTGATGCTCGCCTCGGACCGCACCCTGATCAGCCCGCGGTGGAGCGAGGACATGCGCTCGGCCGACGTGGTGCTCGACGTGGAGCTGCTCGCCCGGCGCGCGGTGCAGCTCGGACCCGTGGTGTCGGTGGTGCGGATCCCGCGCGGGGTGCACGACCTCACGCTGTCCGCGGCGCCGGTGCGCGCCCGGCTGTACGCCGAGATCAGCCGCTGGACGGCCGCGTACGGCTGGTCCTGACCGGCCGGCTCACGCGCCGGCGGCGACCGCCTCGCCGAGCGTCGGGCCGTCGTCCCCGACCCGCCAGACCCGCCAGCCGTCGGCCGGCCGCTCCAGGTCCGCCGCGACCGTGGCCGCCGCGTCGGGGTCGGCGTGCACGCTGCCGTCCGCGAGCTCCAGCAACCCGTCGCCGCGCAGCGTCGCCACCAGCCGCTGGCCCCGGCGCACCCGGTGCCAGACGAGCTCGAGGGGCTGCTCCCCGGCGGCCAGCGCGGCCAGGGCGGGCAGCGGCTCCGGGTCCGCGACGCGG
>JAPSIJ010000227.1 GCA_031178805.1 Cellulomonas sp.
AGCCACGCGTCGACGCCCGCGAGCAGCCGCGCCCGCGTGGCCTCGCTCGCGCGGCTGGCGCGGATCGACGCCCGCGCGAGGTCGGCCAGCCCGGCGTCGTCGAAGCCGTGCACCTCGCGCGCGGCGGTGTACTGCTCGACCAGCCGGGAGCCGAACAGCAGCGGGTCGTCCGCCCCGAGCGCCACGGTCGCGCCGGCGTCGACCAGCCGGCGCAGCGGCACGTCGCCGGGCTCGCGGTAGACGCCGAGGGACACGTTCGACGCGGGGCACACCTCGAGCGCGACGCCCCGGTCGACGATCCGCCGCAGCAGGGCGTCGTCCTCCGCGGACCGCACGCCGTGCCCCAGGCGGTCGGGGGCCAGCGACTCCAGCACCTCGGCGACGTGCGACGGGCCGAGCAGCTCCCCGCCGTGCGGCACGGAGGCGAGCCCGGCGCGGCGGGCGATGGCGAAGGCGGGGGCGAACTCGGCGGTCTCGCCGCGCCGCTCGTCGTTGCTCAGCCCGAAGCCGACGACCTCGCCGGGGCCGTCGCCGGCGTACCGGGCGGCCAGCCGGGCGAGCGTCCGGGCGTCGAGCGGGTGCCGCATCCGGGACGCGGCGACGACGACGCCGACCTCGACGCCCAGGTCCGCGCTGGCGGAGCGGGCCTCGTCCAGCACGATCTCCAGCGCCGGCGTCAGGCCGCCGACGGGCCCGGCGTAGGACGTGGGGTCGACCTGGATCTCCAGACGGCCCGAGCCCTCGGCCGCGTCGTCGGCGGCGGCCTCCCGGACGATCCGCCGCAGGTCGGCCTCGCCGCGCACGCAGGCGCGCGCCGCGTCGTACAGCCGCTGGAACCGGAACCAGCCGCGCTCGTCGGCGGGGACGCGCAGCCCCTCGCCGTCCAGCAGCGTGGCGGGCAGCCGGACGCCGCGGTCGGCGGCGAGCTCGGCGAGCGTGGCCACGCGCATCGAGCCGGTGAAGTGCAGGTGCAGGTGCGCCTTCGGGAGCAGGGCCAGGTCTCGCACCCCGTGAGTCTGCCCGATCGGCGGGCCGCTCACGACCGAGCGGTCACGGGGAGGGCAGCAGGCCGCGCTGCATGGCCACCGTCACCGCGCGGGTGCGGTCGTCCACGCCGAGCTTCGCGAACGCCCGGAGCAGGTGCGTCTTCACGGTCGCCTCGGTGATGAACAGCTCGCGCCCGACGGCCGCGTTGGACAGCCCCCGGGCCACGCCCGCCAGCACCTCGATCTCGCGCGGGGTGAGGCGCTCGGCCTCGCCGCGCACCTGCTGCACCAGCCGGGAGGCGACCGACGGGGACAGCGCCGACTCCCCGCGCGCGGCGGCCCGCACCCCGGCGACCAGCTGGTCGCGGGGGGTGTCCTTGAGCAGGTAGCCGGTGGCGCCCGCCTCGACCGCGCGCAGGATGTCGGCGTCGGTCTCGTAGGTGGTGAGCACCAGCACCCGGACGCCCGGCACCTCGGCGACGATCCGCGCGGTGGCGGCCGCCCCGTCGAGCACCGGCATCCGCAGGTCCATCAGGACCAGGTCGGGGCGCAGGTCGTGCGCCGCGGCGACCGCGGCGGCCCCGTCCGCCACCTCGCCGACCACCACGACGTCGGGCTCCACGGTCAGCAGCCCCACCAGCCCGGACCGCACCACCGGGTGGTCGTCGGCCACCAGCACCCGCACCGTCGCCTGCTCCGTCACGCCGTCGCCGTCCCGTCCTCGTCGTCCCGTGCCGGGAGCGGCATCGCCAGCCGCACCCGGGTCCCGCGGCCGGGCTCGCCCGCCACGTCGAGGGTGCCGCCGCCGGCGGACACCCGGTCCCGCATGCCCCGCAGGCCGACGCCCTCGCCGGTGCCCGGCGCCAGCCCCTGCCCGTCGTCCAGCACCTCGAGCGCCACGGCGCCGTCCTCGCGCGCCAGGCGCAGCAGCACCCGGCGGGCGCCGGCGTGCTTGCGGACGTTGGCGAGCGCCTCCTGCGCGGCGCGCAGCAGCACCACCTCGGTGTCCCGGCCGGTGCCGCCCACGGCGTCCAGGGCCACGTCGACCCGGACGCCCGTCTCGGCCTGGAACCGCTCGGCCAGCCGCTCCAGCGCCTCGGTGAGCGTCGCGTCGGCCAGCGCCGCCGGCCCGAACGCGGCGACCAGCGCGCGCGCCTCGGCCAGGTTCTCCCGCGCCACCCGCTCGATCTGCGCCAGCCGGTCGCGGGCCTGCTCCTGCTGCCCGACGTCGATCTGCGCCTGGGCCGTCTGGGCCAGCATCACCACGCTGGTGAACCCCTGGGCGAGCGTGTCGTGGATCTCCTGCGCCACGCGCTCGCGCTCGGCGAGCACCCCGGCGGCGTGGTTGCTGACGGCGAGCTCCGTCTGGGCGGCCTCCAGCCGCTCCAGCAGCGCGCCGCGGGCCTCGGCCTGCTCGGCGACCTTGCTGATCCACAGCCCCAGCGCGAGCGAGAAGATCAGCCCGATCGCCATCTGCCCGGCCAGCGACAGCAGGTCCTGCCCCGTGCTGCGGGACGCCGCGGCCATCGCGGCGGTGCTGGAGACCGCCAGCAGCACGGAGGCGGCGACGCCTTCCCGCAGGTTCGCGGCGAAGAACCACACCTGCGAGAACCCGACGAACAGCAGCACCGACCCGATGGAGCTGGCGCCGCCGGCCAGCGAGACCACGGCGATCAGCACCACGAGGTAGGCGCGGGTCATCCGGACGTCGCCGCGGATCGCCCCCCGCCGGCCGATCAGCAGGTAGGCGGCCAGCAGCACGACGAGCCCGCCGAGCGCCGCGAGGGTCCCGGCGGTGGGCGGCAGCTCGTCCTCGACGGCGACCATCGACACCGCGCTGATCGCCAGCAGGGCGTAGAAGACGACGTCCCAGCCGGCGAGCGCCCGCTGCCAGAAGTCGTGCTTGTCCGGGGGCGCGACCGCGGGGGCCGGCGCGGCGACCGCCGCACCGCCCCCGGGCGCCCGCTGCGCGTCCACCGGCTCGGTCACGGGCCCAGTGTGGCGCAGGTCAGCCGTCGTCACGCCGCCGCCACCGGAAGGTCCGCACGCCGATCACGAGCCCGGCCACCAGCCACGCGACCAGCACGGCCGCCGTCGCCCCGTGCTCCCAGGAGCCGGACGGCTCCAGGGCGGCGGCCTCGTCCGGCAGGAACACCGAGCGCATGCCCTGCGCCATCCACTTCAGCGGGAACACCGACGCGAGCTGCTGCATCCAGGTCGGCAGGTCGTAGAAGGTGAAGAACACCCCGGAGATGAACTGCAGCACCAGGACCACGGGCGTGACCACGGCGCTCGCGGACCGCCCCGACCGCGGCAGGGAGGAGAAGCCGACGCCGCACACCGCGCCGGCCGCCGTGCCCAGCGCGAACACCCAGGCGAACGTCGCCCACCGGCCGGCGGTCGACGGCAGGTCCACGTCGAACAGCAGCGCGGCGACCGCGAGCAGCAGCGCCGTCTGCACCACGGCCACCACCAGCACCTGCCCGACCTTGCCGAGGAAGTAGGCCGCGGGCGGCAGCGGCGTGCCGCCGAGCCGCTTCAGCCCGCCCTCGTCCCGCTCCACGGGGATGGACAGCGCCAGCGACTGGAAGGACGACAGCAGCACGCCGGTGGCGATCATCCCGGGCAGGAAGTACTGCGCGAACGGCACGCCGTCGGCGGCCTCGGCGCCGTCCTGGCCGAAGACGGTCGCGAAGATCGCCAGCATGATGATCGGGTACGCGAAGATGAACACGACCGCGTCGCGCTCGCGGAAGAAGCCGCGCACCTCGTAGCGGGCGCGCTCGACGCCGAGCCGCAGCGTGCCGGGCAGGGCGTCCCCGCGCGCGGCGGTGCGCCCCGCGGGGGTCAGGGTGCTGGCGGTCATCGTCCGGCCTCCGTCGTGGCGAGGGCGGCCGGGGCCGCCGGGGTGGTGCGCGGCGGTGCCGCGTCGGCGGCGTCGTCGGCGATCAGGCCGAGGTAGACGTCCTCCAGCGTCGGCCGGAGCACCTGCAGCCCCGGCACCTCGCCGGCCGGTCCGGCCAGGCGGGCCGCGAGGTCGGCGACCAGGGCCGTCGGGGCGTCCGTGAGCCGCTCCCGGTGCGCGCCGTCCTCGGTCCACCGGACGACGGCCTGCCGGGCCGAGCGCCCGCCGAGGTCGGCGGGGCTGTCCACGGCGACCACGCGCCCGGACCGCACCACGGCGACCCGGTCGGCCAGGTGCTCGGCCTCCTCCAGGTAGTGCGTGGTCAGCACGATCGTCGTGCCGCCGTCCCGCAGCCCGGCGATCAGGTCCCAGAACGCGTGCCGGGCCTCGGGGTCGAAGCCGGTGGTCGGCTCGTCCAGGAACAGCAGCTCGGGCCGGCCGACGATGCCGAGGGCGACGTCCAGCCGGCGGCGCTGGCCGCCGGACAGCTGCCGGGTCCGCGTCCGGGCCTTCTCCCGCAGCCCGACCGCGTCGATCACCTCGTCGGGGTCCCGCGGCGCGGGGTAGTACCGGGCGAAGTGGTGCACCAGCTCGGACACCGTGGCCTCGGCCAGGTCGTTGCTGGTCTGCAGCACGATGCCGATCCGGGCGCGCCACGCGCGGCCCGCGGTCTGCGGGTCGGCGCCGAGCACGCGGACGTCCCCGCCGTCCCGCCGCCGGTA
>JAPSIJ010000228.1 GCA_031178805.1 Cellulomonas sp.
CGGGCCGGCCACAGCAGCACCCCGCCCGCCAGGACCACGAGCGAGGCCCAGGCCCACGGGTCGAGCAGGACCGACGCCACCCGGCCGAGCCCGGGGACGTGCAGCACGGCGGTGCCGAGCACGTCCTGGAGCCGGGGCCGCCACGGGTCGAGGAAGTCGTTGTTGTCGCCCTGCAGCACCCAGCCGTCCGCGGCGTCGCCGGCGACGACGCGGTGGATGATCCGGCCCTCGGTGGCGTCCGGCGGGCGGTAGACGACGACGTCCCCGGCGACCGGGACGCCGCAGCGGGACACCACCAGGTCGCCCGTCCGGTAGGTGGGCTCCATCGAGTGCCCGGACACGATGGTCAGGGTCGTGCAGCCGCCGAGGGTGCTCGGCCAGCCGAACCACACCAGCACCGCGACGACGCCCGCCGTCGCGACCCAGCCGAGCGCGCCCCGCCCCCGGGCGGGCAGCGCGGCGCGCACCCGGGGCGGACGCCGTCCGGGCACGCCGGCGGGCCGGGGCGGGGCGGAGGTGCTCCCCGCGCCGGCCGGTCCGGCGTGCTCCGTGCGGATGGTGCCGGGCCCGTCAGCCCGCGATGACGACGGCGACGCCCTTGACGTCGGCCGCCTTGACCGCGCCCGGGACCGCGAGGGTCACGGTGCCGCCGGAGGCGGCGACCGTGCCGGTCAGCTGGCCGAGCGAGGCGCCGGTGGAGCCGTCGGCGGGGTCGGTGTTCAGCAGGTCGACCTTCACCGTCTGGCCCGCGCAGCCGGCGGCGACGCCGGACAGCCGCACCTCGGTGACGGTGTAGCCCTTGGCCGACGCCGCGAAGGCGTTGGTGAAGGCGACCGCCACGCCGTCGGAGTCGCAGGACGCCACGACGGTGGTGCCCGCGCCGAGCGCGCCGGCGGTCAGGTTGAGCTGGGCGGCGGACGCCAGGCCGAGGCCGGCGATGCCGAGGCCGGCGACGGTGAGGGCGACGACCTTGCGGCGCAGGGCGGGGCGGGCGGGGCGGGCGGGCGCGGGGGCAGCAGGCACGGGATCTCCAGGGGGCAGCGGCTCGGGGGGTCCGGCGCGTCCCGCGGAGCCGGGGGGCGGGGCGCGTCCGCCGCGGCGTCGGAGCAGGGGGTCCCGGCGACGTGGCTCGCGCACCCTAGGGCCGCCGCGGACCGCGCCGGGAGGGCCGCCCTGGGTGCCAGCACCCCTCCCCCGCACGGGTGGTCCGGATCCCGCAACGGATAGTCGGGCAAAGCGGACGGATCGGGTGGGTGAAAAAGCGGGTCCGCAGGTCAGAGCGCCGGGACGCGCAGCGATTCCACCGGAAGGCGGGCGACCACCTGGGTGCCGTCGCCCGGCACGGAGGACACCCGCAGGTCGCCCCCGGACAGCCGCAGCCGGTCCGCGAGCCGGGCGGTGCCCGAGGGCGTCCCGGCGTCGTCGCCGAACCCGCGCCCGTCGTCCGAGACGCGCAGCTCCAGCGCGTCGTCCACCACCGAGACGCGCACGTCCACCACCTCCGCGCGCCCGTGCCGGAGCGCGTTGGAGATCGCCTCCTCCACGACCCGCACCGCCAGCAGCCGCTCGCTGCGGGTGAGCCGGGACGCCGCCGGGTCGTCCAGCGCCCGCACGTCGTCGGTCACGCCGAGCCGGGTGTTCACCGCCGTGGGGATCCGGCCGAGCAGCGCGCGGATCGCCGGCACCATGCCGACCTCGAGCTGGTCCGGGTAGAGCATCCGGCTCGTCGCCCGGACGTCCGCCTCCCGGACCGTCTCGATCTCCTCCCGCACCTCGCGCAGCAGCGCCCGGTGCGGCTCCGCGAGCGCCGCCTCTCCCCGCCCCTCCAGCAGCCCGTCGAGGCGCGCGACGATCAGCACCAGGCGCTGCTGCATGCTGCCGTGCAGGCCCTCGGCGACCTCGCGCCGCACCCGCACCTCCTCGTGCTGCAGCGCCTGCAGGGCGAGCTCGATCCGCAGCCGGTCCTGCGCGGCGGCCGTCACCTGGGCCCGCAGCCGGCGCTGGGCGAGCATCGCGACCAGCCCCAGCGTCGCGGCGAACCAGGCGACCGTCGCCCCGCTGAGCAGCTCGGTGACGATGACCTCCCGCGGCGGGTCGACGTACACGTCGAGCAGCAGCTGCGAGGCGAACCGGACGCCCGAGGCGGTGACGCCGGCGCCGAGCACGCCGGCCACCACGGTGAGCGCCCCGCGCTGCGGCAGCGACACCCCGGTGACCGCGAGGATCACGGACATCGCCGCGACCGCGGTGAGGTTCGCCAGGATGCGGTCCGTCACCGGGACGTCGCCGCCCTGGTTGCCGTAGACCCACGCCGTCTGCGCGGCCGCGCCGACCGCGAAGGCCGTCATCACCGTGCCGGCGGCGAGCAGCAGCGTCCGGCGGTCGGAGCGGACGGCCTCGACGCTCTGCAGCACTGCCGTCGGCATCGTCGTCACCACCCGTCCGTGCAGGCCGTGCCCGCGTGCCCTCCCCGCGTCGCGGGCCGGGACCGACCATACTGTCCGCGATGTCCGACTCCGCACCCGAGGTCACCCGTGTGGTGGTCGTCGAGGACCAGCCGCTCTTCCGGTCCATGCTCGAGCTCACGCTCGGCGGCACGACGGGCGTCCGCGTGGTCGCCTCGGTCGGCACCGTCAAGGAGGGGCTCGCGGCCCTGCGCCCCGGCGCCGCCGACGTGGCCGTCCTCGACATCGACCTCCCCGACGGCAACGGCATCGCCCTCGGGGTGACCCTGCGCCGGAGCCAGCCCGGGCTCGGCATCCTGCTGCTGTCCGCGCACGACGCCATGGACCTGCTGCTCGACCTGCCGCCGGACGTCGCCGCGGGCTGGTCGTACCTGTCGAAGACCTCCTCCACCAGCGCCGAGGCCCTCGTCACGGCCGTCCGCGCCGCGGCCGCCGGGCGCACCACGCTCGACCCCGCCCTGCTGGACCGGATGGCGCCCCGCGCGGGCTCCGCCGTCTCCCGCCTCACCGACCGGCAGTACGCGGTGCTGCGGCTGCTCGCCCAGGGCCTGTCCAACGCCGGCATCGGCGAGGCGCTGCGGATCACCGAGAAGTCCGTGCAGAACCACATCAACGGCGTCTACGCCACGCTCGGCATCGACGCCGACCCCTCCCGCAACCCCCGGGTCACCGCCGCGCTGCGGCTGCTGGAGGAGACGGGCCGCGCCTGAGGCCTCGACGCACGGCCCCGCACGGCGCCACGATGGTGCCCCGACGACCGGACGACCGGGGGGACGCATGGAGCGCGCGGACGTGATGGGCTGGGTCGCCGCCTACGAGCGGGCCTGGCGCGAGGACGACGCCGACGCGGTCGGCACCCTGTTCACCGACGACGTGCGGTACCTGCGCTCGCCGTACGCCGACCCGCTGGACGGCATCGCCGCCGTCCGCGACTTCTGGGCCGACCCGACGCCGTTCACCATGGACGCCGAGGTCGTGGCCGTCGAGGGCGTGGACGCCGTCGTCCGGGTCGGGGTCCGGTACGGCGGCGACGAGCCGCAGGAGTACCGGGACCTGTGGGTGCTGCGGTTCGCGCCCGACGGGCGGGTGCAGCACTTCGAGGAGTGGGCCTACTGGCCGGACAAGCCGTACTCCGCGAGCGGCGCCGACCCCACCTGACGGTCGCGCGCCCCTGTGACCTGGGACACCACCCCGTGGTCGGCGCGGCATCCGGGTGAGCCGGCTTGCTCCCGGGAGCCCGTCGTGGGGTACAGTGGTCTTGCCCTCGATCGCCTGCCCCCTGCGCGGTCGAGGGCTTCTTCGTGCCCGGGGCGGCCGGCGCGCTGCGCCGGGTGCGCGCTCAGTGCGCGCGCCACTCCACCGCGCCGCAGCACGTGCAGCGGGCGACGACCACGCCGAACCGGCGCGGGCTCGTGTCCAGGCGCCAGCCGGGGCGCTCGCACGACGGCGCGTGCTCGACGACGACGCGGGTCAGCGGGTGGACCGCCAGCGTGCTGCTCATGGGTGCTCCAGACGGGCTCCGGGGATCTCGGCGTGCTCGCGCTCCCCTTCGGCCGCGCACCGCCGGATGTGAGCCGTCGGCGCCTCAGAGCACCAGCCGCTCCAGCAGCGGGAACTCCGGGAACGGCTGGTCCCAGTCGCCGAAGTGCCCCTCGTCGCGCACCACCAGCGTGCCGCCCGCGCGGTCGAGGATCGCCCGGCCCTGCGTCGCGTCGCAGCCGTACGGGTCCGTCACGGAGTTCACCAGCACCAGGTCGCCGGCGTGCGCGCGCACCCGGTCCCAGTCGTAGGCGTCCTGCAGCACCGGCTCCACCGACCCGCGCGGCACCGTCGCGTACCCCGCGACCAGCACCGCCTGCGCCACGGGGGCGTCCAGGTGCTCGAGCAGCGCCAGCAGCAGCGCCGCCCCGCCCGAGTGCCCGACCAGCACGGTGTCGGCGTCGAACCGGTGCGCCGCGAGCACCCGCGGCAGGAACGTCGCCACCGGCTCGACGTTGAGCTCCGGGTAGTGCGGGCGCTCCACGGTGTAGCCGCGCGCGGCGAGCCGGTCGGCGAGCCAGGGGTACCAGACGTTGTCCGGGTGGCCGCCGGTGCCGTGGAAGACGATCGCGTGGTCGGGCATGCGGCCAGTGTGCTGC
>JAPSIJ010000229.1 GCA_031178805.1 Cellulomonas sp.
CTGCTGCTGCGGCGCGGACTGCTGCTGCGGCGCGGACTGCGTCGGGGCGGGCACCGGCGCCGGGGTCGGCGCGGGCGCCTCCTCCGGGGCGGCGACCGACGGCGCGGCCTCCGTCGCGGCCGGGGCGGCCGCCTGCGCGGCACCGTCCTGGGCCGGGGCGGCGGCGGCCGGCGCGGAGCCGGAGCCGATCACGGCGAGCGGGGCGCCGACCTCGGCGGTCTCGTCCTCGCCGACCAGGATCTGCTGCAGCGTGCCGGCGAACGGCGACGGGACCTCGGTGTCGACCTTGTCGGTCGAGATCTCGAGCAGCGGCTCGTCGACCTCGACGGAGTCGCCGACCTGCTTCAGCCAGCGGGTGACGGTGCCCTCGGTGACCGACTCGCCCAGCGCCGGCAGCGTGACCTGCTGGCCGTCGCCGGAGGCCTGCTCCGGGCTGGTGGCGGGCTGCTCCGGCGCGGGCGCCGGCTGCTCGGTGGCGGGGGAGGCGGACTCGGCCTCGGGGGACGGGGAGCCGTAGCCCTCGCCCTGCGTGGTCGCGCCGACCTGCTGCTGGGACTGCTGCGGGGCGCTCTCCTGCGCCGCGGGGGCCTGCTCGGCGGCGTCGCCCCCGGCGCCCGAGCCGTCACCGATCACGGCCAGGACGGCGCCGACCTCGGCGGTCTCGTCCTCGGCCACGAGGATCTGCTCCAGCACGCCGGCGAACGGCGACGGGACCTCGGTGTCGACCTTGTCGGTCGAGATCTCGAGCAGGGGCTCGTCGACCTCGACGCGGTCGCCCACGTTCTTGAGCCAGCGGGTGACGGTGCCCTCGGTGACGGACTCGCCGAGAGCGGGAAGCTGCACGTTGTCGGACATGACCGCTCGTGTCTCCTTCAGTTCCTGTGGTCAGTTGTGGGCGTGCAGCGGCTTGCCGGCCAGCGCCAGGTGCGCCTCGCCGAGAGCCTCGTTCTGCGTCGGGTGGGCGTGCACGAGCGCCGCGACGTCCTCGGGGTAGGCCTCCCAGTTGACGATGAGCTGGCCCTCGCCGATGAGCTCGCCGACGCGGGCGCCGATCATGTGGACGCCGACGACCGGGCCGTCCTTCTGGCGCACGAGCTTGATGAAGCCCTGCGTCGCGAGGATCTGGCTCTTGCCGTTGCCGCCCAGGTTGTACTCGAGGGTCTCGACGGCGTCGGCCCCGTGCACCTCCTTGGCCTTCGCCTCGGTCAGGCCGACGGACGCGACCTCGGGCTCGGAGTAGGTGACGCGCGGGATGCCGGACTCGACGATCGGCTGCGGGTTCAGGCCCGCGATCTCCTCGGCGACGAAGATGCCCTGCGCGAAGCCGCGGTGGGCGAGCTGCAGGCCGGGGACGATGTCGCCGACCGCGTAGACGTTGCCCACGCCGGTGTGCAGGCGGTCGTTCGTGATGACGAAGCCGCGGTCCAGGGTGATGCCCTGCTGCTCGTAGCCGAGGTCGGCGGTGCGCGGGCCGCGGCCGACGGCGACCAGCAGGAGGTCGGCGTCGAACGTCTTGCCGTCCTCGAGCGTGACGTGCACGCCGTCGTCGTCCTGCGTCACGCCGGAGAACCGGACGCCGAGGTTGAACTTGATGCCGCGCTTGCGGAACGCGCGCTCGAAGGCCTTCGACAGCGCCTCGTCCTCGTTGGGGACCAGGTGGGGGAGCGCCTCGATGATCGTGACGTCGGCGCCGAAGGACTTCCACACGCTGGCGAACTCGGAGCCGATCACGCCGCCGCCGAGGATGATCGCGGACTTCGGCACGAAGTCCAGGCCGAGCGCCTGGTCGGAGGTGATGACGCGGCCGGCGATCTCCAGGCCGGGCAGCGAGCGGGCGTACGAGCCGGTGCCGAGCACGATGTGCTTGCCGGTGACGCGCTCGCCGTTGACCTCGACGGCGTCGGGGGCGACGAGCCTGCCCCAGCCCTCGAAGACCGTGATCTTGCGGGACTTGATCAGCCCCTGCAGGCCCTTGTACAGCCGGCTGATCACCGAGTCCTTGTAGGCGTTGACGCCGTTCATGTCGATGCCCGTCAGCTGCGTGTGCACGCCGAACTGCTCGCCCTCGCGGGCGTTGTCGGCGAGCTCCGCGGCGTGCAGCAGGGCCTTGGTGGGGATGCAGCCGTTGTGCAGGCAGGTGCCGCCGACCTTGTCGCCCTCGATCAGGGCGACGCTCAGGCCGAGCTGGGCACCGCGGAGCGCAGCCGCGTAGCCGCCACTCCCTCCGCCCAGGACGACGATGTCGAAAGCGGATCCGGTCGTGTCGGACACGTGAAGACTCCTCCGGCGCAGACATAGGTGGGACGCGGTTGTCCGCGCCCATCTTGTCATCTCCCCATGGGCCGGACGACCCGGATGACCGCGGCCGACGTGTGATTCTCGGAACAGTCATCCCATGTCTTGCCGCGCGGCTGCGCGGCGGCGCGACCTGGGCCTCCCGGGTGAATCCCAGCCCGCGTCCAGGGACCGCCGCTACGCTCCCGGCATGGGTCTGTTCTCCCGCCTGCGCCGCCGGCCGGCCGCCGCCGCGCCCGACGCCCCGCCGACCGGCCGCGCCGCGCGCGAGGAGACGCTCGAGCACCTGCGGGAGTTCACCCGGACCCGGGTCGGCGTCGAGGCCTACCTCGAGCCGGAGACCAACGTCACGCAGACCACGCTGATGCTGATCGCCACGGACGGCGAGTGGACCCGGCGCCGGGTGCCGGACGCCCGCGCGGGCTACGAGCTGGCCCGCACGCTGGGCGTGCCGGTCTACGACGTGCAGCGCACCGGCTACCCGCAGCGGATGCGCGACTGGAACACCCGGCAGCGCATCGAGCGCGAGCGGGCGCAGCGCGAGCGCGCCGCCCGCCGGGCCGCCGACAGCCGCTGACGCCGGCGCCGCGCCGCCCGTCGTACCGGCGCCGGACGCACGAGCGCCCGGCCCCCGCGACGGGGGACCGGGCGCCGCGCGGGCCGGTCGGTCAGCGCGTGGCGCGGGCCTCGATCAGCGCGAGCATCGTCCGCACGCCCACGCCGGTGCCGCCGACGGGGGTGTAGCCGAACGGCGCCTTCTCGTTGAACGCCGGGCCGGCGATGTCCAGGTGCGCCCACGGCGTGCTGCCGACGAACTCCTGCAGGAACAGGCCTGCGGTGAGCATCCCGCCGAACCGGTCGCCGATGTTCGCGATGTCCGCGACCTTCGACTTCAGGCCGGCGCGCAGGTCGGCGGGCAGCGGCATGGGCCAGAACTGCTCGCCCGCGGCGTCGGCGGCGTCGACGACCTCGGTGCGCGCCGCGTCGGTGCCCATCACCGCGGAGACGCGGGGGCCGAGCGCGACGAGCTGCGCGCCGGTGAGGGTCGCGATGTCCAGCACCAGGTCGGGCTTCTCCTCCACGGCGGCGACGAGGCCGTCCGCCATGACGAGCCGGCCCTCGGCGTCGGTGTTCAGCACCTCGACGGTCTTGCCGCCGCGGATGGTGAGCACGTCGGACGGGCGCTGCGCGGTGCCGGACGGCATGTTCTCGGCCAGGCACAGCCAGCCGGTGACGGCGACCGGCAGCTCCAGGCGGGCGGCGGCCACGACGGTGTGCAGCACGGCGGCGGCGCCGGCCATGTCGGACTTCATCGCGTCCATGCCCGCGGCGGGCTTGATCGAGATGCCGCCGGAGTCGAACGTGATGCCCTTGCCGACCAGCGCGACCTTCGCCGCGGGGCGGGACGGGGAGTAGGACACCTTGACCAGGCGCGGCGGGCGGGCCGAGCCCTGGCCGACGCCGAGGATGCCGCCGTAGCCGCCGGCCGCGAGGGCCTTCTCGTCCAGCACGGTCACCTTGACGCCCCGGGCGCCGGCGTCCTTGACCGCGGCCTTGGCGGCGTCGGCGAACGCGGCGGGGTACAGGTCGTTCGGCGCGGCGTTCACCAGGTCGCGCACGCCGTGCACGGCGGCGGCGAGCACCTCGGCGCGGGCCAGCGCGCGCGTCGCGGACTTGTCCCGGGCGCGGGGGGTGAGCACGGCGATCTCCGCGGGGGCCGCGTCGGCGTCCGCCGTGCGGTAGCGGGTGTAGGCGTACGCGCCGAGCAGCGCGCCCTCCGCCACGGCGGTGACCTGCTCGAGGTCCTCGGCGGGCAGGGCGACGGCGACCGAGCCGGTGCCGGCGAGCTCGCGCAGGGCGGCGCCGGCGGCCCGGCGCAGCGTCTCGGCGTCGGGGGTGGCGCCGGCGTCGAGGCCGCCCACGCCGGTGAGCACCAGCGCCTTCGCGGCGACCTTCCCGGCGGCCGGCAGGCGACGGACCTCGTCCGCGGCGCCGGTGATGCCGAGCACGCCGGCGAGGTCGGCGACCTGGGCCGCGATCTCGTCGGGGAGCCAGTCGGCACCGACGACGCGGGGGCCGGCGGGGCTGCTGGCGACCGCGACGACGAGCGCGTCGGCGGCCTGGCGGATGGGGTTCGCGGAGGTCAGCGTCACACGGGGCACCCGCCGATGGTATCGGTGCCGCCGGGTACCGTGGGGCCCCGTGACCCCGCCCCTGCTGATCGCCGTCGCCGCGGCGGCGCTGCTGCTCGCCGGCTGGGCCGGCTGGT
>JAPSIJ010000230.1 GCA_031178805.1 Cellulomonas sp.
ATCGACCGACCGACCCCCGGCCCCTCGGAGGTGCTGCTCCGCGTCACCGCGGCCGGCGCCTGCCACTCCGACGAGTTCATCATGGGCGCCTCGGCCGAGGAGTACCGCTTCAAGCCGCTGCCGCTGACCCTCGGGCACGAGGTCGCCGGCGTGGTCGAGGAGGTCGGCGCCGGGGTGCACGGCGTCGAGGTGGGCGAGAGCGTCCTCGTCTACGGCCCGTGGGGCTGCGGCCGCTGCTACCCGTGCGCGTCGGGCGAGGAGCAGAACTGCGAGCAGGGCATGCGGGCCCCCGGCATCTTCAGCGACGGCGGCATGGCGGAGTACATGGTCGTCGACGACGCCCGCCACCTGGTGCCGCTGGGCGACCTCGACCCGGTGCAGAACGTGTCCCTGACCGACGCGGCGCTCACCCCCTACCGGGCCGTGAAGTCCGCGCTCCCCCGCCTCACCCCGGGTACCACCGCGGTCGTGATCGGCTCGGGCGGCCTCGGCCACGTCGCCATCCAGATCCTCAAGGCGCTGACGCAGAGCACGGTCGTGGTGCTCGACGTGGCGGAGGACAAGCTGGCGTTCGCCCGCGAGGTCGGCGCGGACCACACGTTCCTGTCGGACCCGGACGCCGTCGGCTCCGTGAAGGACCTGACGCGGGGCCTCGGCGCGGACGTGGTCCTCGACTTCGTGGGCATCCAGCCGACGGCCGACCTGGCCGCGGGCATGGTCCGCGTCGGCGGCGACGTCGTGGTCGTGGGCGTGGCGGCCGGCGCCGTCCCGATCGGCCAGACCACCGTGCCGCTGGACGTGAACGGCCGCGCGATCAACTGGGGCTCCCGGACCGAGCTGATGGAGGTCGTCGAGCTCGCCCGCCGCGGGGCCATCCGGATCCACGTCGAGGAGTTCCCGCTCGACCGGGCCACCGAGGCGTACGACCGGCTGCACGCCGGCCAGGTCCGGGGCCGCGCGGTGATCGTGCCGGGTCGCTGACCCACCCGCCCGGACGGGGCGCGGTCCGGTCGTCAGCGCGCGACCGTGAACCCCGTCGTCCCGTCCGGGTCCGCGGGCTCCGCGTCGACCGCGTCGACCGCCGCGAACCGCGGGCCGCGGTGCGCCCAGGCGACCAGCGCCTCGACCGCCTCCGCGGGTCCGGTGGCCAGCGCCTCCACGGTGCCGTCGGGCCGGTTGCGCACCCAGCCGGTGAGGTCGAGGCGCCGCGCCTCCTCGACGAGGGCGGCGCGGTAGCCGACGCCTTGGACGCGGCCGCGGACGACGACCCGGCGGGTGGTGGGACCGGTGCTCACGCCGCCCAGTGTGCTCCGCCGCCGGCGACGTGGCAGGTTGGCGGGGTGACCGCACAGCCCCTCGGCCGCGGCGCCCGCGGCGTCGCCCTGGCGTTCCTGGTCTCCGGGACCGTGCACCTGGTGCGGCCGGAGGTCTTCGGACGCACGGTCCCCCGGGCGCTGCCGGCGCCGCGCGCGCTGGTCGTGTGGTCGGGCGTGGCCGAGCTCGCGTGCGCGGCCGGGCTGCTGGCGCCCCGCACCCGGCGCGCCGCCGGTGCCGCGAGCGCCGCGCTGCTGGTCGGCGTGTTCCCGGCGAACGTGCAGATGGCGGTGGACGGCGTCCGCGGGCTGCGCCGCTCCCGGACGCCCGCGACGGTCGCCCGCGCCGCCGTGACGCTGGCGCGCCTGCCGCTGCAGCTGCCGCTCGTGCGGTGGGCGGCGGGCGCCGGGCGCTGACGCCGGCGGCCGACCCTCAGTCGTCCGTCCGGCGCAGCGGGATGCCGAGCACCGTCGGCTCGGGGGCTCCCAGCGCCTCCGAGCCGGGGTCGGCGGCGGACGGGCCGTCGTCCGGCACCGCCCCGACCCAGACCCGCCACAGGTCGCCGTCCGCGTGCAGCACGCCGGGGGCGACCAGCACCGCGCGCGGCCCGGCGTCGTCCCGCTGGGCGCGCACGGTCGCCGCGTGCTCCGCGGGGACGAACCCGACGACCCGGTTCCGGCACACCACCGCGAGCACGTCGCCCCGACCGGTGTCGAAGGTCAGCTCGACGGGCACGGGGCGGCCGGTGGCCCGCTCGGCGGCGGTGAGGACGCCGGCGAGCGTCGTCTGCAGCGCGGGCGCCTCCGCGGCGGGGAAGCCGGGGCGGACGTCGGCCGTGACGCGGGTCCTGCGGGTGAGCCTCACGCGACCCAGCCTGCCACGCGCGGCTCAGTCGCCGCGGGACCGCAGCCGGCTCGCCAGCGGCAGCGCCCGCAGCGCCGCGCGGCCGACCGGGCCGGTGGCCAGGAGCAGGTCGACGTGCGTGCGGGTGTCCGGGAACAGGCGGGCGCCGACCGCGTACCGGGCGTCGAACGCGGGGTCGAAGAAGGACGCGTCCGTCATCCCGAACAGGTAGGTCATGCTCGCGACGCGGCCGACCGAGCCGGGGCTGTACCGGCGGTGCGCCGCGGCGTAGGCGTCCAGGAAGCCGAAGTACGCCCCGCCGGAGCGCAGCGCGTACCCGATCCACAGCGTCTCGCCGCCCGCCGCGAGCCGGACGGCCAGCAGGTCCTTGTCCTGCCGGAAGCCCGCGGTCACCGTGCGGAACCAGCGCTCGGCGACCGGGTCGAGGGCGAGCGCGGCGCCACCCTGCGCGGCGTCGCCCTTCCAGCCCGCCGCCTGCAGGGCGACGAACTCGTCGTCGACCTCGGCGTCGTGGCTGCGGTCGTGCAGCTCCAGCGGCCCGCCGGTGGTTTTCTCCAGCCCGCGGACGCCGCGGCGCATGTTCCGGCGCTCGTCGGTGCGCAGGTGGTCCCAGGCGAGCGGCGGGTCGACCACCGGGCCGGGGCCCTCCGGCACCGGCAGCACCGTGATGCTCTCCCGGGACGCGAACGCGCTGGTCTCCCGGCGGCGCTCGTGCACCCGCACCGCCGTGCGGTCCAGCACCTCCGCCAGCGCGACGGCGAGCGGACCCTGGGCCGGGAAGTGCTGCAGCTGCACCAGCCCCGGGAGGCCGACGTCGGCCGTGCCCTCGATCAGGGCCTCGAGCGACTCGGCCACCCGGCCGTCCCGGACCAGCGGGTGGTGCCGGTCGGCGTGCGAGGTCATGAACGCCCCGCCGGTGGTGGCCGCCCGCAGCGGCAGCCGCGGGGTGACGGGCTTGACGGTCACCGCCAGCGCGGCCAGCCAGACGTCGTCCTCCTGCACGACGACGAGCTGCAGGTCGGCCGCCTCGTCGCGGCGGTCGCGGGCCGGGAGCAGGAACCGGGGGTCGAGGTACATGTTCGGCTCGACGGCGTGGTCCGCGAGGTGCTGCCACGCGTCCTGGTCGGCGGAGCTGACGTCGGTGAGCGGGATGAGGCGGATGCGCACGGTGTCCTCCTGGACGGCCTCGCTGCCTGGGGTCCTCGGGTGCGCCGAGCGTAGTGTCCGTTTTGCGCCGTTATGTGCGGGTTACCGGGTGAACTGCTCCGGGCCGCGAACGGTGCCCCGGGCGCGGCGGCACGCGACCCTCCGCGGCCCGGCACGTCGCCCCAGGTCGCACCCGGTAGCGACCCGCCCCCGCCCCGTCCGCGCCCCCGCACCCCGCGCCCACACTCCCCCGACCGGCGGTCACCCGATCGGCCCAGCCGGCTCGCCCTCCGCGACGGCGCACGAGCCGCGACGACGGCGCACGCGATCTCGTGCGCCGTCGCGGTGGCGGTCGCGCGGTCGCGGGGCGGGTGCCAGATCGGCGCGAGAAGGGCCTGACCGCGGGGGGTGCGGGCCCCTAGGCTGCAAGCAGCCCACCGACCGACCGGCCGCACCCGGCCGCGCCCGAGGGAGTTCCATGGAGATCGCAGGTCCCGTCCTCATCACCGCGACAGCCGTCGTCGCCGTGATCGTCCTCGCCATCGTCGGCGTGATCTACGCGAAGGTGCGGTTCAAGATCGCGACGCCCGACGAGGCGCTGATCATCACCGGCCGCAAGAGCGGCAAGCCGGTGATCAACCCCGAGACGGGTGACGAGACCACCGACCTGTCCGGCCAGCGCGTCGTCATCGGCGGCGGCACGTTCGTGAAGCCGGTGTTCGAGCAGGTGCAGCGGCTGTCCCTGGCGGCGCAGAGCTTCCCGGTGACCGCCGAGGACGCCACGACGAAGAGCGGCGTCGGCGTGACCCTGCGCTCGATCGCGGTCGTGAAGGTGGGCGG
This sequence comes from Cellulomonas sp., assembly GCA_031178805.1. Lineage (GTDB taxonomy): Bacteria > Actinomycetota > Actinomycetes > Actinomycetales > Cellulomonadaceae > Cellulomonas. The sequence continues at coordinate 4,165 of JAPSIJ010000230.1, forward strand.
CACCGAGCGGATGGTGCGCGCCGCGGCCCAGCGGTTCGCCGGCCGCAACCAGGAGCAGGTGATCGAGCAGCAGACCAGCGAGGTCCTGGTCGGCGTGCTCCGCACCATCGCCGGCACGCTGACCGTCGAGTCGATCCTCTACGAGCGCCAGGAGTTCTCGAAGGAGGTCAAGGACATCGCGGTCCCGATGCTCGCCGAGCGCGGCCTGATCCTGGAGAACTTCGAGATCCAGACCGTCGAGGACTCCGGCGACTACATCCGCAACCTCGGCCGCCCGCGCGCCGCGGCCGTGGCCCGTGACGCCGAGATCGCCGAGGCGCAGGCCCGGCAGGAGAGCACCGAGCGGTCCAACGAGGCGGCGGTGCAGATCGCCGAGTCGAACAAGGC
>JAPSIJ010000231.1 GCA_031178805.1 Cellulomonas sp.
CGCACCGGGTCCGTCCACCGCACGGCCAGGTGCTCCACCGGCCCGAACGACGGCCCGAGGGTCGGCGGGCCGCTGATCGTGCGCAGCGGGTCGTCGCGGTGCAGCAGGTCCTCCAGCGCGGCCACCCAGCCGGCGCCCGCGTCGGTGTCCCGGACGTTCCACAGCAGCGCGAGCACGCCGCCGGGGCGGAGCACGCGCGCCATCTCCGCGGCGGCCCGCGGCGGGTCGAACCAGTGCCACGCCTGGCCGACCGCCACCGCGTCCGCGCTCGCCATCGGCAGCCCGGTGCCCTCGGCGGTGCCCGGCAGCACCGTCACCCCCGGCAGCGCGGCGGCGAGGGCCGCGCGCATCCCCGGCGACGGCTCCACCGCCGTCACGTGCCGCCCCACGACGTCCTGGGCGAGGATCCGTTCGGTCAGCTTGCCCGTGCCCGCGGCGAGGTCCACCACGGCCAGCGCCGTGCGGGGCACCGCCCAGGCCACCGCCTCGTCCGGGTAGCTCGGGCGGGCGGCCTGGTAGGCCTCCGCGGCGCCGCCGAACGACGCGGCCCGGGCGGCGCGGTGCGCGGGGTCCACGTCGGGTCCCTGCGACTCGTGCGGCTCGTGCGTGTCGTGGGGCTCCAGCGGGTCGGAGGCGGGGGAGCGGAGGTCGTCGTCCACCCTCCCGACCCTGCCACCGCGCCGCCGAGCACGCCGGGCGAACCCGCGCCGGGCGGTGCGAGGACGGGGCCGCGAGCGGCCGGTTTGGTGGTCGGCGTCCGCTCCGGTAATGTTCTCTGCCGGTGAGACGTCCGGTTGACGTCGGCCCCCCACCCGCTCCATCCGGCGCCCAGCGCGCCGGTCGGTGCTGGGCGAGGGCCGGATCGGCGGGGGTCGGAAGCCTTTGGGGTATGGTGTAATTGGCAGCACGAGTGATTCTGGTTCACTTAGTCTAGGTTCGAGTCCTGGTACCCCAGCAAGATCGTGTGACATTGCTCGGAAGAGCGGATTTCACAAGGTCGGGCAGGATGCAGTACAGTAGTTCCCGGTCAAGCCGCGGTGAGCGGTGAGATCGACTAGGCCCCCATCGTCTAGTGGCCTAGGACGCCGCCCTCTCACGGCGGTAACAGGGGTTCGAATCCCCTTGGGGGTACATATCGGAAAGGCCGGTCGCCGGAAGGCGGCCGGCCTTTCTGCTGCCCCACGATGCTCCCCGCTCCCCGCTCCCCGTTCACGCCGAGGTCGAGCGTTCGTCGCCGTGCGGGCGCGCAAACCCTCGACCTCGGCAGCAAGCCCTCGACCTCGGCACCCACCACACCCCTCGCGGGCGCGCGGCAGGGGGATGCAGGGGAGTGCGCGGAGGCCGCCACCCCCGGCGGGGGGTGACGGCCGCCGCGCCTGGGATCACTCCGCGGTGCGGCGGAGGACCTCCGTGAGCCGGTTGGCGGCCGAGACGACCGCGGCGGCGTGCAGCCGGCCGGGCTGGCGGCTGAGCCGCTCGACGGGCCCGGAGATGGACACCGCGGCCACGACGCGCCCGGACTGCCCGCGGACCGGCGCGGAGACCGACGCGACGCCGACCTCGCGCTCGGACACCGACTGCGCCCAGCCGCGGCGGCGGACGCCCGAGAGGATCGTCGCGGTGAACTTCGCCCCCTGCAGGCCGCGGTGCAGCCGGTCGGGCTCCTCCCAGGCGAGCAGGATCTGCGCCGCCGAGCCCGCGCCCATCGTCAGCGTCGCGCCGACGGGGATCGAGTCGCGCAGGCCGATCGGCCGCTCGGCGGCGGCGACGCAGATGCGCTGGTCGCCCTGCCGGCGGTAGAGCTGGGCGCTCTCGCCCGTGTGGTCCCGGAGCGCCGCGAGCACCGGGCCGGCGGCGGCGAGCAGCCGGTCCTCCCCGGCCGCGCTCGCCAGCTCGGTCAGCCGCGGCCCCAGCACGAACCGGCCCTGCATGTCGCGCCCCACCAGGCGGTGGTGCTCGAGCGCGACGGCCAGGCGGTGCGCCGTCGGGCGGGCAAGATGGGTGGCGTTGACGAGCTGTGCGAGGGTCGCGGGCCCGGCCTCGAGGGCGTTGAGGACCGAGGCGGCCTTGTCCAAGACGCCGACTCCGCTAGAGTTGTCCATAGGTCGATATTGGCGTCTCGAAGGCTGAGACGCAAGTACGACACGACGACGAGCCCCGGACGGCCCCCACCGGCCGGGCGACCGGAGAGGACTCCCGACATGGCGGGCACACTGGCGGAGAAGGTGTGGGAGAACCACATCGTGCGGCGCGGCACGGACGGCGCGCCCGACCTGCTCTACATCGACCTGCACCTCGTGCACGAGGTCACCAGCCCCCAGGCGTTCGAGGGCCTGCGGCTCGCCGGCCGGAAGGTGCGCCGCCCGGACCTGACCCTGGCGACCGAGGACCACAACACCCCGACGCTGGACATCGACCGGCCGATCGCCGACACGACGTCCCGCACGCAGATCCAGACGCTGCGGAACAACGCCGCGGAGTTCGGCGTCCGGCTGCACTCGCTGGGCGACGCGGACCAGGGGATCGTGCACCAGGTCGGCCCGCAGCTCGGCCTGACGATGCCCGGCCTGACCGTGGTCTGCGGCGACTCGCACACCTCGACGCACGGCGCGTTCGGCGCGCTGGCGTTCGGCATCGGCACGTCCGAGGTCGAGCACGTGCTCGCCACCCAGACGCTGCCGCTCGCGCCGTTCAAGACGATGGCGATCACGGTGAACGGGGCGCTGCCGATCGGCGCCACGGCGAAGGACATCATCCTCGCGGTGATCGCGAAGATCGGCACCGGCGGCGGGCAGGGCTACGTGCTCGAGTACCGCGGCGAGGCCATCCGCGCCCTGTCGATGGAGGGGCGGATGACCATCTGCAACATGTCGATCGAGGCGGGCGCGCGCGCCGGCATGATCGCGCCGGACGAGACGACGTTCGCGTACCTGAAGGGCCGCCCGCACGCCCCCGAGGGCGCCGACTGGGACGCCGCGGTCGAGTACTGGCGGACGCTGCGCACCGACGACGACGCGACCTTCGACGCCGAGGTGGTGCTGGAGGCGGCCGACCTGGAGCCGTTCGTCACCTGGGGCACCAACCCGGGCCAGGGCCTGCCGCTGTCGGCCACCGTGCCGGTGCCGGAGCAGATCGCCGACCCCAACGAGCGCGTCGCCGCCGAGCGGGCCATCGAGTACATGGGCCTGACCCCGGGCCAGCCGCTGCGGGAGATCGCGGTGGACACGGTGTTCATCGGCTCGTGCACCAACGGCCGGATCGAGGACCTGCGGGCCGCCGCCAAGCTGATGCAGGGCCAGACCAAGGCCGACTCGGTCCGCGTGCTGGTCGTGCCGTCGTCCGCGCGGGTGCGCCTGCAGGCGGAGGCCGAGGGCCTGGACAAGATCTTCCTGGACTTCGGGGCCGAGTGGCGCAACGCCGGCTGCTCGATGTGCCTCGGGATGAACCCGGACCAGCTGGCGCCGGGGGAGCGGTCGGCGTCGACGTCGAACCGCAACTTCGAGGGCCGGCAGGGCAAGGGCGGGCGCACCCACCTGGTCTCCCCGCTGGTCGCGGCCGCCACGGCGATCCGCGGCACGCTGTCCTCCGTCTCCGACCTCGGCCCGGACGTCCCGGTGCCGGACGGCTCGCCGCTGGACCTCCAGCCGGCCTGAGCCGACGCCGCCCCGACGCCCCCGACCCCCAGGAACGAGCACCGTCATGGAGAAGTTCACCCAGCACACCGGCGTCGGCGTCCCGCTGCGCCGCAGCAACGTCGACACCGACCAGATCATCCCGGCCGTGTACCTCAAGCGGGTCACGCGCACCGGGTTCGAGGACGCGCTGTTCGCCGCCTGGCGCGGCGACCCGTCGTTCGTCCTCAACCAGGACGCCTACCGCGCCGGCTCCGTGCTGGTCGCCGGCCCGGACTTCGGCACCGGCTCCTCCCGCGAGCACGCCGTGTGGGCGCTGAAGGACTACGGGTTCAAGGTCGTCCTCGCCTCGCGGTTCGCGGACATCTTCCGCGGCAACTCCGGCAAGCAGGGCCTGGTCGCCGGCCAGGTCGCGCAGGAGGACGTCGAGCTGATCTGGAAGGTCCTCGAGACCGCCCCCGGCACCGAGGTGACCGTGGACCTCGAGGCCCGCACCGTGACGTGCGACGACGTCGTGGTGCCGTTCCAGATCGACGACTACACCCGCTGGCGGCTGATGGAGGGCCTGGACGACATCGGCCTGACCCTGCAGCACGAGGAGGAGATCACCGCCTTCGAGGCCACCCGCGACGCGTGGCGGCCGAAGACGCTCCCCGCCAAGCACCTGCCGCCGGTGGAGATCAAGGCCGCGCGCCCGGTCGAGGTCAGCCTGGGCCGCCGCCCCGGCCTCTGACTCACCCGCACCTCGCGCCCGACGCCCGGGTCCGCGCCACGCCGGCGCGGGCCCGGGCGTCCGGTTTGTGGAGGTTTCGCACGTGGTGTGCGCGACAGTCCGCGCGGTGGCCGTGCGCACGCCGGGCCGTGGGGGACGATGGGGGGATGACCGATCTGCTGTACGTCCACGGCGGCACCCC
>JAPSIJ010000232.1 GCA_031178805.1 Cellulomonas sp.
TGCGCGCCCCCGACCTGGCCGCCGAGGTGGGCCGCGAGCGCGACCCGTTCAAGATCGACGTCCGCAAGCTCAAGAACCTCGGGCTGACGCAGAGCTTCGAGGTCGGCTACGCGCTCTCGCCCCGCGGCGAGGCGTACCTGGCCCGGACGCGGCGCGGCGCGCGGCCCTGACGGGGCCTCACTCGTCGGCGAACGCGAGCCCGCGCGCCGCGAGCTCCTCGCGCAGGATCTGCACCGCCTTCGGCCCGACGCCGTGCAGCGCGAGCAGGTCGGCGGCGCGCAGGGCCGGCAGCTGCTCCCAGCGGGTGTACCCCTCGAGCGCGAGTACCCGACGGGCGGTGCGGCCGATGGCCGCCGGGTACTCGGTGGGCACGGGCGCGTCGTCGGGCACGGCGTCCTCCGTCGTCGGTGGTGGCGCCAGTGTGCCTCCGGGCTCCGACACGCGGCGGTCCGCTCGCGTTGCCGCAGGTCACGCGCGTGCACCAGGCTGGGCCGCGACCGGCCGGTGACCACCGGCCGGCGCGAGCACCGGGAGACGACGTGGCACGCAGGACCAAGCGGGTCGGCATCCTCACCGCCGGCGGGGACAGCCCGGGCCTCAACGCGGCGATCCGCGGGTTCGGCAAGACCGCGATCGGGCACTACGGCATGGAGCTGTTCGGCTTCCGCGACGGCGTCACGGGGCTCGTCGAGAACCGCTACCTCGCGCTCGACGGCGCCGCCCTGTCCGGCATCCTCACCGTCGGCGGCACGATCCTCGGCACGAGCCGCGACAAGGTGCACCGCTTCCCGGTCGAGGGCGGCGGCACGCAGGACATGGTGCCGACGGTGGTCGAGAACTACCGCGCGCTGGGGCTGGACGCGCTCATCATGCTCGGCGGCGGCGGCACGGCGAAGAACGCGATGCGCCTGGTCGACGCCGGGCTCAACGTCGTGCACCTGCCCAAGACGATCGACAACGACATCGCGGAGACGGACACGACGTTCGGCTTCGCGACGGCCACCGAGATCGCCACGGACGCCGTGGACCGCGTGCACTCGACGGCGCACAGCCACCACCGGATCATCCTCACGGAGATCATGGGCCACCGGGCCGGCTGGCTGACGCTCGCGGCGGGCATCGCCGGCGGGGCGGACATCATCCTCATCCCCGAGATCCCGTACACCGTGGAGTCGGTCGCCGAGACGATCAAGGCGCGCACGGCGCGGGGCTCGTCGTTCTCGGTCGTCGCCGTCGCGGAGGGCGCGCGGGACGTCGACGACACCGCGGACTACCAGGCGGCGCAGCTGCTGGTGAAGGCCGCGAAGACGCCGGAGGCGCAGCGCGCGGCGCGCACGCACCTGGCCAACGTCGAGGACCAGCAGCGCGAGCACTCGTTCCGGCTGGCGCGCGAGCTGGAGGCCGCGACGGGGCTGGAGTCGCGCGTGACGATCCTCGGCTACGTGCAGCGCGGCGGGACGCCGTGCGCGGCCGACCGCCTGCTCGCGACCCGGCTCGGCGCGGCCGCGGCGGACCACGTCGCGCGCGGCGAGTTCGGCGTGATGATCGCGGCGCGCGGCGAGGGCACCGCCGCGGTGCCGCTCGGCGACGTCGCCGGCAAGGTCAAGCTCGTGCCGCCGGACCACGCGTGGATCACGGCCGCCCGCCAGGTCGGCACGGGGCTGGGCGACTGACGGTGGCGGGGTCCGCCCGGACGCGGTGAGGCGACCTGCGACCGGCGTCGAGGGTCGCTGGGTGACCCGCCCGCGTCCGGGTGATGACACGCCTTGACCCCCGTAGGGGTGGGTGAATTACTGGACGCTCGCCCGGGCGGGACTCCGAGGCAACGGCGCCTCCCCCGCCCGGTGCCTGCACCCCCGGGGGGTCCGATGAACCGAGCACGAGTGAGTTCCGCGCGCCTGCGTGCGGTCGTCGTCGTGGCGACCGCCGCGCTGCTGGCGCCGGCCGCCGCCGCGACCGCCGCCGGCGACGATCCCGAGGCCGAGGCCGCCCTCGCGGAACGGCTGGAGCCGCAGTCGTTCCCCGTCGACTGGTGGTGGGACGAGTCGGGGCCGGACACGCGCCGCGCCCGCGCGCTCCTGCGGCAGATGACCCTCGACGAGAAGGTCGACATGCTGCACGGGGAGCTCAACAACTACTACGGCTTCTACAACGGGCCGATCCCGCGCCTCGGCATCCCGGCGCTGACCATGGCGGACGGCCCGGCGGGCGTGCGCATCGCCAACCCGGACGTCAACGAGCAGGAGGCGACCCAGCTGCCGGCCCCGCTGGCGCTCGCCGCGACCTGGGACCGGGCGCTCGCCCAGCAGTACGGCGAGGTCGCCGGCGACGAGGCGTTCCGCACCGGCCACAACGTGCTGCTCGCCCCGGCCGTCGACATCGCGCGCGTCGCGCAGGCCGGGCGCGCGTTCGAGGCGTTCGGCGAGGACGCGCTGCTGTCCGGGACGATGGGCGCGGGCGTCATCCGGGGCATCCAGTCGCACCCCGTCGTCGCCGACATCAAGCACTACAACGTGTACACGCAGGAGGCGAACCGCCTGTCCGGCGGCAACGCCGTCGTCGACGAGCGGACGCTGCAGGAGATCTACACGCGGCCCTACGCGATCGGCATCGAGCAGGGGCGGCCGGGCTCGGCGATGTGCGCGTTCAACAAGGTGAACGGCGTGTTCGCGTGCGAGAGCGACGAGCTGCTCAACCGCATCCTCAAGGAGCAGCTCGACTTCCAGGGCTGGGTGATGAGCGACTACGGCGCCACGCACAGCACGGTGCAGGCGATCCTCGGCGGGCTCGACCAGGAGATGCCGGGCAACACGACGCCCGACGTCGGGCCCGGCACGTGCTTCTTCTGCGGGCCGCTGCTGGACGCCGTGCGCGCCGGCCAGGTGCCGGAGTCGCGCATCGACGACGCCGTGCTGCGCATCCTGCGGCCGATGTTCGCGCTCGGCCTGTTCGACCACCCCCCGGTGGTCCAGGAGCTGCCGGAGGCGGAGCACGGCGCGTTCGCGCGGTCGGTCGCCGAGCGGGCGACGGTGCTGCTGAAGAACGACGGCGGCGCGCTGCCGCTGACCGGCTCCGTCGGCTCGGTCGCCGTCATCGGCGCCGACGCGGACGCGACGGTCGCCGGCGGCGGCAGCTCGCTCGTGCGGCCCACCTACACGGTCAGCCCGCTCGAGGGCATCCGGCAGCGCGCCGGTGCCGGCGTGGTCGTCGAGCACGTCGCGGGCGCGGACCCGGTGACGTCGGCGTCGCTGATCCCGGGGCCGCAGCCGATCCCGTCGGACTTCCTGACGTCGGCACTCGGTGACGGGCCCGGCCTGCGCGCGGAGTACTTCCGCACCGCCGACCTGGCCGGCGACCTCATCGCCGACCGCACCGACCCCTACGCGGCGATCAACGCCGGGTTCTTCCTCTTCGAGGGGTTCAACTCGCAGTCGCCGGACTTCCCGCTGCAGACGCGGGAGATGGGCGCGTCGATCCGGTGGACCGGGCAGCTCACGGCGCCGACCACCGGCACCTACGAGCTCGCGGTGACCACGACGGGCAGCGCGACGGTCTACCTCGACGACGTCGCGGTGCTCACCGCCACGCCGTCCGGGTCGTCCGACCCCGCGACGACCACCGCCGCCGTCCCGCTCGAGGCCGGCGTGGCCCGCGACCTGCGCGTCGAGTACGTCAACGACGGCCCCGGCGGCACGGACGCGGGTGCGGTGTTCCAACTCGGCTGGACCCCGCCCGAGCCCGTCGTCGCCCCGCAGGCGCAGGCCGCGGCGGAACTCGCCCGGCGCTCGCAGGCGGCCGTCGTGGTCGTGCGCGACTACTCCAGCGAGGGCGGCGACCGGCCGACCCTCGACCTGCCGAACGGCCAGGCGGAGCTGATCCGGCAGGTCGCCGCGGCCAACCCGCGCACGGTCGTCGTGCTCACCGCCGGCAGCGTCGTGCAGACGTCCGACTGGGACGACCGCGTCCCGGCCGTGCTGCACGCGTGGTTCGGCGGCCAGGAGCAGGGCAACGCGCTCGCCCGCATCCTGTTCGGCGACGTCAACCCGTCCGGGCGGCTGCCCGTGACGATCCCGGTGGACGAGGAGAGCACACCGGTCTCGTCGCCCGCGCAGTACCCGGGCGAGGGGCTCGACCAGCAGTTCTCCGAAGGGATCCACGTCGGCTACCGCGGCTACGAGGAGTTCGGCATCGAGCCGGCCTACCCGTTCGGCCACGGCCTCTCGTACACGACGTTCGAGTACCGGAACCTGCGGACGCAGATCGCGCCCGCCGGCGACGGCACCGGCCGGCAGCTGCAGGTGCGGGTCGCGGTGCGCAACTCCGGGTCCGTCGCGGGCACCGAAACCGTGCAGGTCTACGTCGGCAACCTCCCCACCCGGCAGGTCGAGAGCTCGCCGAAGGTGCTGGCCGGGTGGGAGACCGTCACGCTGGCGCCGGGTGAGCGCAAGCAGGTGACCGTGGTGCTCAGCCCGGAGTCGGTGTCCTACTGGGACGTCGACCGCGACCGCTGGCGCACGCCGCGCGGGGACGTCCCCGTGTACGT
>JAPSIJ010000233.1 GCA_031178805.1 Cellulomonas sp.
ACAGCCCGTCGTCCCCGCCCCAGGCGGCGTCGAAGCCGGGCTGCACCGACGCGGTCAGCCCCAGCAGCACCAGCGCGGCCAGCGCCGGGGCGTCCAGCATCGAGGCGTGCTCGAGGCGGTGCCCGGCGGCGCGCACGGCGTCCAGGCCCTCCACCTCCGCGGCGACCCGGAACCCGAGCAGCACCTCGTCCACGGCCCGGTCGCCGATGACGTGGAACGCCGCCTGCAGGCCCGCGCGCGTCGCCGCCGTCACGTGGTTGCTCACCTGCTCGGCCGTCAGGTCCAGCCGGCCCGCCGGCTGCGGCCAGCCGGCCGGCGCGTCGGCGTACGGGGCGCGCAGCGCGGCCGTCCGGCTGCCGAGCGAGCCGTCCACGCCCAGGTCCCCGCCCACGCCGGTCAGGCCCGGCACCGCCGCGGCCAGGGCCCGGACGTCGTCCACCGTCTCGCACCGCTCCGCCCGGTAGCCGACGACCAGGGGCAGGCCGGACGCCGGGTCGGCCGTGCGGCCGAGCAGGTCCGCCAGGCCCGCCCGGGTGTCCAGGTGCGGCGCGCTCTGCTCGTGCACCGCCACGACGCCGGCCGCCGCGGCCGCGGCCAGCGCGTCCGCGTGCAGGGCGGCGCGGCGGTCCGGCGCCACGTCGAGCACCGCGCGGCGCGCGGCCTCGTGCGCGGGCCCGGTCAGCAGCCCGTCCTCGGTCCAGCCGGGCAGCGCCCGCAGGCCGAGCACCTCGGCGAACGACGACGAGACGACGCCCGTGTGCAGGTCCGCCCGGCCCAGGTACACCGGCGCGCCGCCGGCCGCCGCGTCGAGCTCCGCACGGGTCGGCGCCTGCCGCCCCGGCCGGTCGTGCTCGTCCCAGGCGTGCTCGTCCCAGCCGTAGCCCACCAGCGGCGCCCCCGCGGCGGCGGCCGCCCGGCCCGCCGCGCCCCGCGCCGCCCCGGCCACCGCGGCGAGGGCGTCGGCCCGGCTCCCCGCCCCGGACAGGTCCAGCGCGGCCCGGCGCAGCCCCGTGTCGAGCAGGTGGGCGTGCGCGTCCACGAACCCCGGCGTGACGAGCGCCCCGCCGAGCGGCACCACGGCGTCCGCCGCGTCGGCCAGCCCGTCCGCCTCGTCCTCCCGGCCGACCCACGCCACCCGGCCGTCGGCGACGAGCAGGGCGGTGGGGGCGTCGGCGAGCCCGGGGTCGCGGCCGGCGGCGGCGAGGACGTCGGGCGTCAGGACCGCGCCGTCCCGGTACAGGGTGCTGCTCACGAGAGGGCACCCTAGCCAGCCGCGGCCCAGCCGGCCCGCGGTGGGCGGGTCGGGGGGCCGCTCGGGGCTGCTCGGGGCGGGCTCGGGGCGGGCGCGGTCGTGGCCGGTCGGAGCGGCGCCTCAGGTGCCCGCGTACGCGACGACGCCCCGGCGGACCGCCGTCACCGCCTTGCGGGCGGTCTGCCGCACGTGCTCGTCCGGCGCGGCCTTCGCGACCTGGTCCAGCACGTCGACCACCTGCTTGCACCACCGCACGAAGTCCCCTGCGGCCAGGTCGGCGTCCTTGAGCACCGCGTCCAGCCCGCGGCCCGCCGCCCAGCGGTGCACGGCCTGCACCAGGCCGAGGTCCAGCGGCTGCGTGGACTCCAGCCGGTGCGCGCTCTCCAGGTCGTCCAGCTCCGACCAGATCCGGGTCGTCGCGTCCAGCGCGACGCCCAGCCGGCCGTTCGGGCCGCCGGGCACCGCCGGGTTGCGGTCCCGGTCGTCCCGGCGGGCGGAGTAGACGACCGCCGACACCGCGGCGGCCAGCCCCGGCACGTCCAGGTCGTCCCACGCGCCGCGGCGCAGGCACTCGGCCAGCAGCAGGTCGTTCTCCGCGTACAGGCGGCGCAGCCACCGGCCGTCCTCGGTGACCTGCGTCCCGCCGTCCTCGTCCGCCGTCAGGTACCCGAGGGTCACCAGCACGTCGCAGATCCGGTCGAACACGATCGCGATCGAGCCGGTGCGGCCCTCGATCCGGCGGACCAGCGACCGGTGCTCGCCCTCCAGCCGGTACCAGCGCTCCGCCCACCGGGCGTGCTCCTCGCGGTCCGGGCACTGGTGGCACGGGTGCGCGCGCAGCCGGCGGCGCAGCGCGGCGATCTGGTCGTCCTCGTCCTCGGCGACCACCCGTCCCCGTCGGCGGGCCGGGGCGACCCCGGAGATCCGGCCGGCGCTGATCTCGGCCCGCAGCGCGGCGGCGAGGTCCCGGCGGTGCGAGGCGGCGCGCGGCGAGAAGCCCTTCGGCACCGGCAGCCGGCCGACCGTGCGCACCCCGTCGCCGACCTCCTGGACCGACAGCCGGCGCACCTCGCGCTCCGTGGTGAGCACCAGCGGCCGGGCGCCCTCGAACCCGCCGTGGCCCCCGGGGTCGACCACCACCGCGTGCGCGGCCCGCCGGCCGCTGGGCACGGCCACGACGTCGCCGACCGTCAGGCCCTGCAGGCTCTCCGCGGCCTGCTGGCGCCGCTGCGCCGCGCTGGTCCGGTGCACGCCCCGCTCGCGGTCGCTGAGCTCCCGGCGCAGCGCGAAGTACTCCCGGAAGTCGCCGAGGTGGCACGTCATCGCCTCGGCGTAGCCCTCCAGGGCCTCCGCGTGGCTCTGCGCCTGCCGCGCCAGCCCGACCACGCCGCGGTCCGCCTGGAACTGCGCGAACGACGTCTCCAGCACCTCGCGCGCCCGCACCCGGCCCACCTGCGCCACCAGGTTCACGGCCATGTTGTACGTCGGCCGGAACGCCGACCGCAGCGGGTACAGCCGCTTCGACGCCAGCCCGGCCAGCGCCATCGGGTCCAGGTCGCCCCGGCCCAGCACGACGGCGTGGCCCTCCGTGTCGATGCCCCGCCGGCCCGCGCGCCCGGTCAGCTGCGTGTACTCCCCGGGCGTGATGTCGACGTGCTGCGAGCCGTCCCACTTGACCAGCTTCTCCAGCACCACCGACCGCGCGGGCATGTTGATGCCGAGCGCCAGCGTCTCCGTGGCGAACACGACCTTGACCAGCCCGCGGGCGAACGCCTCCTCCACCGTCTCCTTGAACGCCGGCAGCAGCCCCGCGTGGTGCGCCGCGACGCCGCGGACCAGGGCCTCGACGAAGCCCCAGTAGCCGACGACGTCGAGGTCCTCCGGCGGGATCGACGCGCAGCGGGTCTCGGCGATGTGCCGGATCTCCGCCTGCTCCGCCGGGGACGTCAGCCGCAGCCCGCCGGCGAGGCACTGGCTCACCGCCGCGTCGCAGCCCGCCCGGGAGAAGATGAACACGATCGCGGGCAGCAGCCCCGCCTCGTCGAGGACGTCGACCATCACCGGGCGCGGCACCGGCCGGGGCCCGCCCAGCGCGCCGCCGCCCCCGCCCGGCCCGGCGTCCCGCCGCCGGCCGCCCGGGCCCCGGAACCCGCGGTCACCCGCACCCCGGCGGCCGCGGTGCGGCCCGTCGCCGGACCGGTCCGCGCGCCGCAGCAGGGCGGCGAGCTCCGGGTTGATCGGGGGGTTGCTGCCCGGGGCCGTGGGGTCGACGTGCCCGGCGTACAGGTCCAGCAGGTCGTCCCGCACCAGCACGTGCTGGCCCAGCGGCACCGGCCGGTGCTCGCTGACCACCACCGCCGTGTCCCCCCGGACCGTGCGCAGCCAGTCGCCGAACTCCTCGGCGTTCGACACCGTGGCCGACAGCGACACCAGCTGCACGTCGGCGGGCAGGTGGATGATCACCTCCTCCCACACCGGACCGCGGAACCGGTCGGCGAGGTAGTGCACCTCGTCCATCACCACGTACCCGAGCCCGTCCAGGGTGCTCGACCCCGCGTAGAGCATGTTGCGCAGCACCTCGGTGGTCATCACGACCACCGGCGCCTCGCCGTTCTGCGTCGTGTCGCCCGTGAGCAGCCCCACCTGCTCCGCGCCGTAGCGGCGCACCAGGTCCGCGTACTTCTGGTTCGACAGCGCCTTGATCGGCGTCGTGTAGAACGCCTTGCGGCCCGTCGCCAGCGCCAGGTGCACCGCGAACTCGCCGACGACGGTCTTGCCCGCGCCGGTCGGCGCCGCGACCAGGACGCCGGAGCCGTGCTCCACCGCCTCGCACGCCTCCGCCTGGAAGTCGTCCAGCGGGAAGTCGAGGAGCTCGCGGAACCGCGCCAGCTCCGTGCGCTCCGCCTGCGCCCTCCGGCGCGCCGCCGCGTACCGCTCCGCCGGGGAGAGGTCGGCGTCCTCGGACCGGGCGGGATCGGACTGGGACCGTGCCGTGCTGCGTCGTGCCACGGGCCAACCCTAGGTCGGAAGCGGCGCGAGCACCCGGACAGCGCCCGGACCGACCTCGGCGACCAGCGGCAGCGGGCCGATCCGCTCGCCGTCGGCGTGCGCGTCCGGCGCCGTCCGGCCCAGGTGCGGCGCCGTCTCCACCAGCACCCGGCGCGTCCGGACCACCCGGACCGCCGGGTGCCGCACGTGCCGCCCCGCGTACATCCCCGGGAACACCCGCAGCACGCCGGCGCGCGTGAGCGGCCCGGCCACCACGACGTCCAGCAGGCCGTCGTCCAG
>JAPSIJ010000234.1 GCA_031178805.1 Cellulomonas sp.
GGCGACCGTGCCCGCGCGCTCCCAGGTGGCCGCCGGGACGGCGACGTCGGCCGACCGCCCCGTCCACCCCCCGCCGGGGGCCGCCCACTCGACGTGCGCGGTGGTGTCGAGCCCGTGCGGGTGCACGCGCAGCTGCGCGGTGGCCCCGGTGCGGGCGACGCCCGTGGCCGCGAGCGCCCGGACGGTCGGCGGTCCCGGCGTCTCGAACGTCCGGGTCAGCGTCGACGTGCCGGCCGCCGTGGTGGCGGTGACGGTCCACCGGTAGCGCGTCCCCGGCACCAGCCCGGCCACGTCGTGCGCGACGGTCTGCGCGTACGGCGTCGCCGGCAGCGGCTGCTCCACGCGGCCCACCTCGGCGCCGCCGTCCACGGCCCAGGTCACCCGGACCGTCCCGGCGAGGCCCTCCGGGTCGATCCACGCGCGCAGGCCCGCGGTGCGGGCGGTGACCTCCCGCTCGGCGGCGGTGACCGCCGGCGGCGCCGCGACGGTCAGCGTCCGCCGGTCCGTCGCGGTGCGCCCCGCCGCGTCGGTGACGGTGAGCCGGGCGGTGACCGTGCCCGCCCCGTACGTGTGCGCGACCGTGCCCGGCTGGCCGGTGCCGGACCGGGTGGTGCCGTCGCCCAGGTCGAGCGTCCACCGGGTGACGCCGGAGCCGGAGGCGGAGCCGCCGCCCGTGCTGCGGGACAGGTCCAGCACGACGGCGAGCGGAGCGGCACCGACCGTGGCCGGCGCCCCGAGCGAGGCCGTGGGCCGGGCGTTCGCCGCCGGGCGGGCGACGGCCGCCGCGTAGGCGCCGCGGGTGGTGGCCGAGCCGGCCACCGCCCACGGGCACGTCCCGGTGCCCTCGAACGACGACACGACGTCCAGCCCCGGCCAGGCGCCGAGGTAGGTCACCGCCTCGGTCCACCACGCCGCGCGCCGGCCCGGGTCCGCCGGGTCCGCCGCGGTGCCGACCTCCGCGAGCAGCGGCGTCTTCCCGCGCTCCTGCGCCCAGCGGCGGAACGGGCCGACCACGTCGGCCAGGGGGCGCCACGCGGCCGGCTTGCCGGGTGCGCAGCCGTACCAGTTGTAGGCGTCCAGCCCGACGCGGTCCACGACGTCGTCGCCCGGGTAGAACGCGTCGGCGCCCGCCGTGGACGGCGCGGAGCCGAAGCTGCCCGGGGTCACCACCCACGTCCAGCGGACGTTCGTCACGCCGGCGTCCCGGAACACCTGCACGTAGTGCCGCCACGCGGCGCGGAACTCGGCGGGCGTGCCCCAGCCCTCGGCGATGTCGGCCTCGTGGTGCAGCACCAGGTACACCGGCACGCCGAGCGACGCGACGCCGGCCGCCTGCGCGCGGATCTCCGCGTCGAGCGAGCCGCCGGCGATCGCCGACCACGGCACCACGCGCCCGTCGAGGCGGCGCGGCCAGATCGACAGCAGCGGCGTCCGGCCGCGGGCCACGGTGTCGACGACCGGGCCGGCGGGCTGCGCGTCGTCCCAGCGGCTGTACCAGCGGTGCACGTCCAGCCGGCGGCCGAGGGCGTCCTCGAACCCCGCGACGGCCGCCGCGGTGTCCGGGGCGCTGCCCCGGTCCACGTGCGCCCCGAGCCGGAACCCGGTCGTCGCGGCGTCGGGCTCCGTGGTGGCCGCGGCCGGCGCCGCGGGGCCGGGCGTGGTGGCCGTCCCCGCGACGACCCGGGCGGCGGGTGCCGCGAGCGCGGGCGCGGTGGCGGCGGGGCCGCCGAGAGCCGCGAGCGCGGCGACCAGGACGGCGACGGGACGGGCGCCCCTCCGGGCGCGCCGGTGGATCGGGACGGGCATGGCTCCCCCTGCGGACGGCGCCCGGCGGCCGGGCGGACCGGTGTGCGTGCGGTGCGGGTGCGGCAGCGGGCGCGCGCGGGCGCACCGGGGCGCGGACGGGCCGTCCCGGGGCGGTGGGGTGCCGCGAGGTCGCGGCGGGCGGGCGTGCTGCGGTGGCGCGGGCCGAGCGGGCGGCCGGCGTCGTACGGGCGGCGTGCTCCGCGGCCGCCGCCATCGTGGGGGCGGGT
This sequence comes from Cellulomonas sp., assembly GCA_031178805.1. Lineage (GTDB taxonomy): Bacteria > Actinomycetota > Actinomycetes > Actinomycetales > Cellulomonadaceae > Cellulomonas. The sequence goes on from JAPSIJ010000234.1 coordinate 2,034, forward strand.
CGCGGGGAGGCCGGGCCGGGCCCGGTCCGGGCGGCGGTCCGGTGCGGTCCGCCGCTGTCCTCATCGTCAACGCGGGCGCGCGTGTGAGGTCATCCGGGGGGCGGCTGTGACGTCGCTCACCGCGGTCCGGCGGCGCTCGACGCGCGGAGAGGCCGCGGCGCCCCGATACTCGCTCGGGTGACCGCCACCGACGCCCCCGCCGCCGCGCCGTCCCCCGGGCTGCGCCGCGCCGTCACCGGGCCGCTGCTGTTCCTGTTCATCCTCGGCGACGTGCTGGGCGCGGGCGTGTACGCCCTCGTGGGCGAGCTCGGGGCCGAGGCGGGCGGCGCCATCTGGCTGCCGCTGCTGGTCGCGCTCGGCATGGCGCTGCTCACCGCCGCGTCCTACGCGGAGCTGGTCACCAAGTACCCGAAGGCAGGCGGCTCGGCGGTGTTCGCCCAGCGCGCGTTCGGCAGCCCGCTGGTCTCGTTCCTGGTCGGCTTCAGCATGCTGGCGGCCGGCGTCACCTCCGCGGCCGGGCTCTCGCTGGCGTTCGCCGGCGACTACCTGTCCGTGTTCCTCGACCTGCCGGCGGTCCCCGTGGCGCTGGTCTTCCTCGCGCTCGTCGCGGCGCTGAACATGCGCGGCATCAAGGAGTCGCTGCGGGCCAACGTCGTGATGACGGCGATCGAGCTGTCCGGCCTGGTGCTGGTCGTCGTCCTGGGGGCGGTGGTGCTCGGCCGCGGCGACGGCGACCCGGCGCGCGTCCTCGAGCTGCCCGCCGAGACGTCCTGGACCGCCGCGGTCCTCGGCGGCGCGCTGATCGCGTTCTACTCGTTCGTCGGGTTCGAGACGTCCGCCAACCTCGCCGAGGAGGTCACCGACGTGCGCCGGGTGTACCCGCGCGCGCTGTTCGGGGCCCTGCTCGCGGCCGGCGTCGTCTACCTGCTGGTCGGGCTGGTCGCGCCCGCCGTCGTCGCGCCGGAGGACCTGGCCGCGTCCAGCGGGCCGCTGCTGGAGGTCGTGCGCGTGGCGGGCGGGATCCCGCTGGAGGTGTTCTCCGCCGTCGCGCTCGTCGCCGTCGCCAACGGCGCGCTGCTCACGATGATCATGGCCAGCCGGCTCACCTACGGCATGGCGCAGGAGGGCCTGCTGCCGCCCGTGCTCGGCCGGGTGCTGCCGCGCCGGAAGACGCCGTGGGTGGCGATCGTCGTGACCACCGTCGTGGCGATGGTGCTGGCCGCCACGGGCGAGCTGGTGGACCTCGCGTCGACCGTGGTGCTGCTGCTGCTCTTCGTGTTCCTCAGCACCAACGTCGCGGTCCTCGTGCTGCGGCGCGACCGGGTGGAGCACGACCACTTCCGCGCGTGGACCGCGCTGCCGGTGCTCGCCGTCGTGACGTGCCTGGTGCTGCTCACCCAGCAGGAGGCCCGGCACTGGGCGCTCGCGGGGGTCCTGCTCGCGGTCGGGCTGGTGCTGCACCTCGTCACCCGCAAGGCGTCGCGCCGCGGTGCCGAGCGCGCGGGGACGGTCACCACCGCGGAATAGATCCGTGCTCCCGCCCGTTGGGGCGCAAGTACATGCAAACGCATCGACTTGAGGAGCGCGAGATGCAGTTCGGAGTCTTCACGGTCAGCGACATCACCACTGACCCCACCACGGGCCGCACGCCCGACGACACCGAGCGCGTCCGGTCGATCCTCGCGATCGCCGAGCACGCCGAGGAGGTCGGCCTCGACGTCTTCGCGACCGGCGAGCACCACAACCCGCCGTTCGTCGCGTCCTCGCCCACCACGATGCTCGGCTACCTGGCCGCGCGGACGAAGCGCATCGTGCTGTCGACCGCGACCACGCTGATCACCACGAACGACCCGGTCCGGCTGGCCGAGGAGTACGCGATGCTCCAGGTGGTCTCCGACGGCCGGATGGACCTGATGATGGGCCGCGGCAACACCGGCCCCGTGTACCCGTGGTTCGGCCAGGACATCCGGCAGGGCATCCCGCTCGCGATCGAGAACTACGCGCTGCTGCGCCGCCTCTGGACCGAGGAGGTCGTGGACTGGGAGGGCAAGTTCCGCACCCCGCTGCAGGGCTTCACCTCGACCCCGCGCCCACTGGACGGCGTCCCGCCGTTCGTCTGGCACGGCTCCATCCGCAGCCCCGAGATCGCCGAGCAGGCCGCTTACTACGGCGACGGCTTCTTCCACAACAACATCTTCTGGCCGATGAGCCACACGAAGCAGATGGTGCAGTTCTACCGCCAGCGGTTCGAGCACTACGGCCACGGCCGGGCGGACCAGGCGGTGGTCGGCCTCGGCGGCCAGGTGTTCATGCGGAAGAACTCGCAGGACGCCGTCACCGAGTTCCGGCCGTACTTCGACAACGCCCCGGTCTACGGCCACGGCCCCTCGCTCGAGGACTTCGCCGCGCAGACGCCGCTGACCGTCGGCTCGCCGCAGCAGGTGATCGACCGGTACGCCGCCATGCGGCACGACGTCGGCCACTACCAGCGCCAGCT
>JAPSIJ010000235.1 GCA_031178805.1 Cellulomonas sp.
GGGGACCGGTAGTCGCGGGTGTGCAGCTGGGTGCCGGCGAAGTCCGCGGCCCCGGGGTACGCCGGCCGGAACGGGCGGGTCCAGGTCCCCGTCGCGTTCACCAGCGCGCGGGCGTGCCAGGTCCGGCTGACCCGGCGGGGCGCCGCGGGGGTGGCCGGGACGGCGCGGGGTGCGGCCTGGACCGGCGGGGACACGGGCCGGCGGGTGCCGGCGCCGCCGCCGAGCCCGTCGTCGGCGTGCGCGACAGGGCGCGGACGCGCAGCGGACGGGGCCGGCGGGGTCTCGACCGTCTCCACCGTGTCGACGGCGAGCAGCCGGTCGGGGTCGCCGAGGTCGCGCACCCGCTCCACCCGCACCGGCCGGCGCACCGGGAGGGCGAGGTCGCGCTCGTACCCCGCGAAGTAGCGGGGCAGCGCCTCGGCCGCGGGCTCGTCGGCGTCGAACTCCGGCAGCGGACGGCCCGGCAGCTCGTACACGCCGTTCACCGTCGCCATCGTCAGGCCGGGCCACCGGTCGCGCCAGGCGCCGCCCGGTCCGGGTGCGGCGTCGAGGACCACGAACGTCGGGCCGGTCCCGCCCGGCTCGTCCACGGGCCGGAACCCGCTGCGCCGCAGGTGCGCCGCGACGGCGAGGCCGGCCTGGCCGGCACCGACGACGACCACGTCGACGGGGGCGGGCTGGCTGGCGTCGGGCACGCCGGGTCCAACGCCCCGACCCGTCCGGACGTTCCCCCGACCGGCCCGCGGCAGTGGTGGGATGGGGTGGTGACCGACGCGACCCCGCCCCTGCCCGACGTGCGCACCGGCGCGCTGCCCGACGCGGACGCCCGGGCGGTGCGGGCCCTCGCCGACGCCGCGCGCGCCGTGGACGGCGTCGCCCCGCTCTCCGAGCAGCCGCTGCTCTGGCTCGCGGGCGGCGGGACGGGCGTCGTGCACCTCCTCCTCCCGGGCCCGGACGGTGCGGACGGCGGGGCGCCGGCGGGCTACGCGCAGCTCGACGTGCGCGACCCCGCGCTGGCCACCGCGGAGCTCGTGGTCGCGCCCGAGCACCGTCGCCGCGGCCTCGGGTCCGCGCTGCTCACCGCGGTGCGGGACGCGGCGGCCGAGCGCGGCGCCGGCACGGTCTCGGTGTGGGCGCACGGGGACCTGCCCGCCTCCCGGGCGCTGGCCGCGGCGCACGGGCTGCCGGTGACGCGCGAGCTCTGGCAGATGGCGCTGGAGCCCGTGGTCGTCCCCCCGCTCCCTCCCCTCCCGGACGGCGTGACCGTGCGGCCCTTCCAGCCGGGACGCGACGAGGACGCCTGGGTCGCGGTCAACGCCCGCGCCTTCGCCGCGCACCCGGAGCAGGGCCGGCTGACCCGTGCGGACCTCGAGGCCCGGATGGCGGAGCCGTGGTTCGACCCCGCCGGGCTGCTGCTCGCCGAGGGCGACGGCCGGCTGCTCGCCTCGGGCTGGACGAAGGTGGTCGACCCCGCCGAGGGCGAGATCTACGCGCTCGGGGTCGACCCCGACGCGCAGGGCCGCGGCCTGGGGCCGGCGCTCACCGCCCGGATGCTGGCGCACCTGGCGGACCGGGGGGTGCGGCGCGTGGTGCTGTACACCGAGGGGGACAACGCCCCGGCCATCCGGGTGTACCGGGCCGCGGGCTTCGTGCGGTCCGCCGTCGACGTGGTGCACCGGCTGGGCTGACCCGGCCGCTGCGCTCCGCCGGCCCGCCGGCCGCTACAGCCCGCCGGCCACCCGGACCGTGGTCCCGGTCGCGTACCGCGCGTCGTCGGACAGCAGCCACGCCACCGCGCCCGCGATCTCCTCCGGCTCGCCGGCGCGGCCGAGCGGGACGGTGGCGGCGACCCGTGCGGGCCGGTCCGGGTCGCGGTGGAAGCCGGACCGCACCGTGCCCGGAGCCACCGCGTTGACCCGGATGCCGCGCGGCCCGAGCTCCTTGGCCAGCCCCACGGTCAGCGCCTCGACACCCGCCTTGGCGGCGGCGTAGTGCACGTAGGTGCCGGGGCTGCCGAGGGTGGCCGCCGCCGAGGAGATGTTCACGATCGCGCCACCCCGGGCCATCTCCGGGATGGCGGACCGGCAGCACGCGACCACGCCGAACAAGTTGACGTCCAGGTCCCGGCGCACGGCGTCCAGCGGGTTGTCCACGAGCGGGCCGACCGCCGTCGCCGCCCCCGCGTTGTTCACCAGCCCGGTCAGGGCCCCCACCTCCCGCGCACGGGCGAAGACCCGTGCCACCGCCTGCTCGTCCGTGGTGTCCAGCTGCTCCACCAGGACCGCCGCCCCCGCGGCACGCAGCTCCGCGGCCACCGACGCCGCCGCGGCGGCGTCCCGGAGGTACGTGAGGACGAGGTCGTGGCCGGCGGCCCCGAGCCGTCGGCTGATCGCCGCCCCGATCCCCCGCCCTCCGCCGGTCACCACCGTGAGGGGCCGGGCCGCGCCCGTCCGCGAGGGCACCGTCACGCGGCCACCGTCCGGAGGACCGGCCGGTCGCCGTGGACGTCGGACAGGACCGCGAGACGCATGCGGAGTACCGTACCGGCCGCGCGGGGCACGTCCGCGAGGCTCCGCGCGGGGGCGAAGCCCCTGGTCGCAGCGCCGCGGAGCGGCTCACCGCCCGGTCGCCGGGCCGCCGCGTGCCGTTCAACGTCTCGTGCCACCATGTGGGGATGAGCGACGCCACCCCCGCGGACGGGCCCGCCCGCGCCGCGAAGCCCCGCGCCCGCCGCACGGCCGCCGCGCGGACCACCACGGCCCGCCGCGCCACGGCCACCGCCGACGGCGCGCCGACGACGGGTCCCGTGCCGACGACCGGCGCGCCCGCGGGCCGGAGCAGGCCGCTGGCCCCCGAGCTCGCGGCGCACATCGCCGAGCACATCGAGCCCCCGGCCGCCGACGGCACCGCCGCGGAGGACGCCGCCCGGGCGCCGCTGCCCGCGGACCGGTTCCTCGACCGCGAGGTGAGCTGGCTGGGCTTCAACGAGCGGGTGCTGCAGCTCGCCGAGGACCCGTCGCAGCCCCTGCTGGAGCGGGTGCGCTACCTCGCGATCTTCGCGTCGAACCTGGACGAGTTCTTCATGGTCCGCGTCGCCGGCCTGAAGCGCCGGATCGCGACCGGTCTCGCCGTCACGGCGGCGTCGGGGCTCAGCCCGCGCCAGGTGCTCGAGGCGATCAGCGTCCGCGCGCACGACCTCGCCGCCCGGCACGCCCGGGTGTTCGCCGAGCAGGTGCAGCCGGAGCTCGCCGAGCAGGGCATCACCCTGGTCCGGTGGGAGGAGCTCGGCGAGGCCGAGCAGGAGCGGCTGCGCAAGTACTTCCGCAAGCAGATCTTCCCGGTGCTGACCCCGCTCGCGGTGGACCCGGCGCACCCGTTCCCGTACATCTCGGGCCTGTCGCTGAACCTCGCCGTCGTCGTGCTGAACCCCTCGACGGGCAAGGAGCACTTCGCCCGCGTCAAGGTGCCGCCGCTGCTGCCCCGGTACATCGCCGTGGACGCCCGCGGCCGCCCGAGCGACGCGACGTCCGCCCCGACCGACCGCGGGCCCATGTCGTTCGTGCCGGTGGAGGACGTCATCTCCCAGCACCTCGACCAGCTGTTCCCGGGCATGGAGATCCGCGAGCACCACACGTTCCGGGTCACCCGGAACGAGGACGTGGAGGTCGAGGAGGACGACGCCGAGAACCTGCTGCAGGCGATGGAGAAGGAGCTGCTGCGCCGGAAGTTCGGCCCGCCGGTGCGCCTCGAGATCGCCGACTCCATCACCCCGCGGATCCGCCAGCTGCTGGTCCGCGAGCTCGGCGTGGTGGAGGACGAGGTCTACGAGCTGCCCGCCCCGCTGGACCACACCGGCCTGAACGTCGTCGCCGACCTGGACCGCGCGGACCTGCAGTACCCGCGGTTCGTGCCGACCACGCACCGGTTCCTCGCCGAGGTGGAGAGCGCCAAGCCGACGGACGTGTTCGCGGCGATCCGGGCGCGCGACATCCTGCTGCACCACCCGTACGACTCGTTCTCGACGTCGGTGCAGACGTTCCTGGAGCAGGCCGCGGCCGACCCCAAGGTGCTGGCGATCAAGCAGACGCTGTACCGGACGTCGGGCGACTCCCCGATCGTGGACGCGCTGATCGACGCCGCCGAGGCCGGCAAGCAGGTGCTCGCGCTGGTGGAGATCAAGGCGCGGTTCGACGAGCAGGCCAACATCGAGTGGGCCCGCAAGCTCGAGCAGGCCGGCGTGCACGTCGTCTACGGCATCGTCGGCCTGAAGACGCACGCCAAGCTGTCGCTCGTGGTGCGCCAGGAGTCCGACGGCCTGCGCCGGTACTGCCACGTCGGCACGGGCAACTACAACCCGAAGACGGCGCGGATCTACACCGACCTCGGCCTGCTCACCTGCGACCCGGACGTCGGCCAGGACCTCACCCGGCTGTTCAACCAGCTGTCGGGGTACGCGCCGAAGTCGCGGTTCCACCGGCTGCTGGTCGCGCCGCGGTCCGTGCGCGCCGGGCTC
>JAPSIJ010000236.1 GCA_031178805.1 Cellulomonas sp.
CCTTCGCCCGCGTGCCGCCCTCGCGCGCCGGGTCGCTGGCCAGCGCGGACTTCACGGACGTGACGTGCAGGTTCAGGCCCTCGAGCAGCAGCAGCGGGAAGAACGCCCAGCCCTGCACCCGCGCGAACGCCGCCCGCAGCCCGGTACGCGTGCTGGCGGCGTCCGGCGTGAACGCCAGCGCCTCCATGTCGATGTCCGGGTCCTTGCCGACCTTGTTCGGGTTGGCGTGGTGCCGGTTGTGCTTGGACACCCACCAGCTGTGGCTGACGCCGACGACGCCGTTGGCCAGCACCCGGCCGAGCCGGTCGTTCGCGCGCCCGGAGCTCAGCACCTGCCGGTGCGACGCCTCGTGCGCGACGAACGCGCACTGGGTCAGCACCACGCCGAGCAGGCCGGCGACCAGCAGCTGCCACCAGGAGTCGCCCAGCAGGACGAAGGCCGCGACGAGGCCGGCCAGCGCCAGGCCGAGGACCACGAGCAGCCCGACGTAGAAGCCGCGCGTGCGCTCCAGCAGGCCCTCCTCGCGGATCCGGGCCGACAGGACCTGGTAGCTGCCGGTGGCGGCCTCCTGGCCGCGGCGGGTCGACGAGGCGACGGGTGTGCTGGTCACAGGCTCTCCGGGCGTCGGGGCACGACTTCTCAGCCGACCGGTGGCGAGCGGGCGCTCGGCGTACGGGTGCGCTCACAGTACGTGTGCGCAGGCCGCGTCGCGCGCGCGTCCACGCCGGGGGGTGCACGAACGGGGACTCTCCCGCTAAGGTGGTTCCCGTAGTCGCAGTGTTTCGCTGTCGTCGTGCTCCGCAGGGGCCGGACGACGACCCACCGTGAATACCGGTCCTGGGTCGTCTGGGGTCGTACCAACCTGAAGGAGATCACATGGCCACCGGCACCGTGAAGTGGTTCAACGCCGAGAAGGGCTTCGGTTTCATCGAGCCCGACGGCGACGGCCCGGACGTCTTCGCGCACTACTCCGCGATCACGACGAGCGGGTACCGCTCCCTCGACGAGGGCCAGAAGGTCCAGTTCGAGGTGACGCAGGGCCCCAAGGGTCCGCAGGCGTCGGAGATCACGCCGCTCTGATCTGAGAGCGCCGTACGCAGTCGAGAGCCCCCCACGACCTGGTCGTGGGGGGCTCTCGCGTGTCCGGGGTGCTGCGCGTCCGACAGCGTGCGACGCCCGGCCCCCCGTGGGGAGCCGGGCGTCGGGCGCGCGCCGGTCAGACGCTGCGGAAGCGCTGCACCATCGGGCAGTCGAACGGGTCGCGGGCCGACAGGCCGACCTCGTTGAGGTAGCGGACCACGATCGCGTACGACCGGACCAGCGTCGTCTCGGTGTACGGCACGCCCCGCTCCGCGCAGTGCGCGCGGACCAGCCGGCGGGCCCGCAGCAGGTGCGGTCGCGGCATGCTCGGGAACAGGTGGTGCTCGATCTGGTAGTTCAGGCCGCCCATGAGCATGCTCATCCAGGTGCCGCCGGAGATGTTGCGCGAGGTCAGCACCTGCTTGGACAGGAAGTCCAGGCGGCTGTCCTCGGGGATGATCGCCATGCCCTTGTGGTTCGGGGCGAACGAGGCGCCCATGTAGACGCCGAACACGCCGAGCTGCACGCCGAGGAACGCGAACGCCAGGCCGACCGGCAGGAACCAGAACAGCACCGCGACGTACACCGACAGCCGCACGGCGAGGATGCCGAGCTCGAGCACCGTCGCCCGGTCGAACCGGCGCTTGCCCGGCGTCGTCTCCAGCAGGGAGCGCACGGACGTCGCGTGCAGGTTCAGGCCCTCGAGCAGCAGCAGCGGGAAGAACGCCCAGCCCTGCACGCGGGTCAGCGCCGCGAGGAAGCCCGTGCGGGTGGCCGCGGACTGCGGCAGGAACGAGATGGTGTCCATCTCGATGTCCGGGTCCTTGCCGATCTTGTTCGGGTTCGCGTGGTGCCGGCTGTGCTTGGACATCCACCAGGAGTGCGAGATCCCCACCACGCCGTTCGCCAGCACGCGCCCCAGCCGGTCGTTCGCCGGGCCCGACCGCAGCACCTGCCGGTGCGAGGCCTCGTGCGCCACGAACGCGAACTGGGTGAGCACCAGGCCCAGCCCGCCCGCGATCAGCAGCTGCAGCCACGAGTCGCCCAGCAGCACGAAGCCGGTGACCAGCCCGCCGAGCGCGAGGCCCAGCACGACCAGGAGGCCGACGTAGAACGTCGGGGTCCGGTCCAGCAGGCCGGCGTCGCGGACCTGCGCCGACAGCGCGTGGTACGAGCCGGTCGAGGCGTCCTGCCGGGGGCGGGGACGGGGGACGACGGTGGTGGTGGGGGTAGCACTGGTCACGGGCGCGCTCCGGGGGCCGGGTCGACTTCCCAGCCGGGGAGATGAGCGGTCGCTCAGGGTGCGGATACCCCTACCCTACGGTGCCGTAGGTCCGGGTGCGCGGGTGAGTTCGTGCAGGGCGTGTGCAGGTGCCGGCGGCGGGCTCCCGGCCCGTCGGCGCCTCACTCCCCCGGATCGACGCGGACCCGCCGGTCGGACCCCGTGCCGAGGGCCGGGTGCGACGCGCTGACGTGCACCTCCCAGGTGTGCACCGCCAGCCGCCACAGCCGCAGGTCCGCCGTCCCGGTCAGCTCCTCGGCCGCGAACGCCCGGCCGCCGCGCTCCGGGCGGAACGCCCGGGGCAGGTGCGCGGCGAGGTCCTCCGGGCCGATCTCCTGGGCCCGCCCGGTGACGTACACCGCCTGCTGCTCCGGCCCGGGCGGCACGGTGGAGTCGAACACCACCCCGGCGGCGCGGTCGTCCCGCCGCAGGTTCCGCGAGTGGTGGCTGGCCGGGTCCGAGACCCAGTACAGGTCCCGGTAGCCGGACGGCACGGCATACACCGGCGAGGTGCGCGGCCGGCCGTCCGGGTCCACCGTGCCGAGCACCAGGTAGCGGACCCGGTCCAGCACCTCCCGGGCGACGGCGGCCAGGGCGGCGTCGGTCGACATCGGGCGCCCTCCCGGTGCCGTGCGGTCAGGACCGGGTCGCCGGGACGGCCAGGCCGGCGAGCCACGCCCGCCAGGCCGGCTCCTCGCGGCGCACGTACTCGGCCGCGTCCTCGGAGAACAGCGACGCGCGCACGCCCGCCGCCACGCTGCTCTCCCCGTCGGCGTGCACGAACAGGCTGAGCATCCCGGGCACCGGGGCGGTGAGCCGGAGCAGGGCGTGCTTCTCCCCCACCCGCTCGACCCGGCCCGTGGCGCCGCAGACCTCGACCACCGAGCCCTCCTCCCCCGGCGCGAGCGCGTCGCGCAGGGCGGCCCACACCGCCGGCTCGTCGCCGGGGTGCGGCACCGAGACCTCCATGAAGGTGGCCTCCTGACCCGCGAAGTCCGCCAGGTACAGGCGCAGGGCGTCGAAGGACGGCAGCCAGGCCGGGCCCATGTCCTCCCACCACTCCGCCTCCCAGGCGGCACCGGTGCCGAAGCCGCTGGTCGTCACGCGCACGACGCACGTGCCGCCGGACCGGGCCTCGACCACGAACTCCGACGTCATCGGGCTGAGCGCGTCGGGGTCCACGCCCATCAGCGCGGCCCAGTCCTCCTGGTACTCCAGGCGGCGCGGCGGGTCCCAGCCGGTCACGCGGCCGTCCGAGCCCATCCCCGGGCCCATGGAGAAGTGCAGGGCGCCGCCCTCGCGCTCCTCGAGCTCGGTCGGCAGGAACCAGGCGCTGATCCCGGGCGCGGTGGCCAGCGCCTGCCAGACCTGCTCCGGCGTGCCGGGGACCTCGACGCTGAACTCCAGGCGGTACGGGACGGTGGTCGTGCTGCTCATGACGACTCCTCGGGGAGCGGGTGCGCGGCGACGACGAGGCGGTACGGGCGCCCGTCGTCGTGGTGGTAGCGCGCGGCCAGGTCGAGCACCGCGGCGGTGAGGTCCTCGGCGAACGCCGCCCGGTCGGCGGCGGAGCGGAACCCGATCTGCGTGTCGACGGTCAGCGTCGGCACGCGCGCGCCGGACGCGCCGGCCCGGCGGACGAGGGAACCGACCTCGCGCACCAGCCGGCCGGCCAGCGCGACGAGGTAGCCCGCGGACAGCCGGTCGTCGCTGGCGCCGGGGTCGGCCGCGGTCGCGCTGACGGCGGCCGGCGACACCACGTACGACGCCGCGGACGCCTGCAGCACCCGCTCGGTGATGCCGCCGTGCCGGCGCTGCTCCGCGAGCCGCACGAGGCCGTGCGCCTCGAGCGCCTTGAGGTGGTAGTTCACCTTCTGCCGGGTGATGCCGACCCGGGCGGCGAGCCCGGCGGCCGAGGCCGGCACGGCCAGCTCGCCGAGCAGCCGCGACCGGACGGGGTCCAGCGCGACGGCAGCCGCTGCCGCGCTCTCGATCACCTCGACGTCCTGCATACCGCCAGCGTGCTCCCCGACAACATTTCCTGTCAAGGGTCCGCGCGCGGGTGCCTGACCCGCCAGGGCGCACGAGCCGCGTCGACGGCGCAAGCGATCTCGTGCGCCCTGGCGGGTCAGGCACC
>JAPSIJ010000237.1 GCA_031178805.1 Cellulomonas sp.
TACGCCAGGCGCTCCAGCTCTGCGGGGTGCCACGGCGGCTGCGACCAGTCCTGGCCCTGCTGGTTGTACATGTCCGGCGGGGCGCCGACCGAGGCGCCGCGCGTCAGCACGCCGCCGAGCGCCCACGCGTCCGCGCCCGCCGGGTGCACCCCGACGGCGAGGTCGTGCATCACGCCGATCGACATGCCGGCCTCGTGCGCGGTGCGCTGCGCCGTGGCGAGCTGCTCGTCGGCCAGCCACTGCAGCCAGCAGAAGAACTCCACCCGGTCGGCCAGCTCCGTGCGCGCGCGCAGGGCACCGGGCGAGGCGGGGTCGCGCAGGTCCGCGGGCCACGGCGGCGCGCCGTGCTTCTCGACCAGCGCGCACCAGAGCGCGAAGTCCTCCAGCCCGCGCCCCTCGCGCCGGCGGAAGTCGTCGAACGCCGACTGCCGCGCCGCCGTGCGCGGCACCGCGAACACCACCTCGAGCGCGGCCTTCTTCGCCGCCCAGGCCACGTCGCGGTCGACCGGGCCGTCGTCGGTGTCCAGCGCGAGCGCCTGCTCGGCGGACCACTCCACGAGCGCGCGGTCGGCCGACGTCAGGTACGCCGTCTCGTGCACGTCCTCGGGGCGCAGGTACAGCGGGTTCACGAACCGCCGCGTCGTCGGCAGGTACGGGGACGGCGTCAGCGGCGGCACCGGCTCGGCGGCGTGCAGCGGGTTGATCAGCAGGAACTGCGCGCCCGCCTCGTGCCCCGACAGCCACGCGAGGTCGGCCAGGTCGCGCAGGTCGCCCACGCCCCACGACTGCCGGGACCGCACGGAGTACAGCTGCACCATCAGGCCCCAGGCGCGCTGCTCGTCCAGCGCCGCGGGCAGCGGGATCCGGTCCGGCGTGACCGCCAGCGGGCTCGCGGCCTCGCCGGACGGGCCGCTGGTGCGCAGCAGGTGCCAGCCGAGCGGCAGCCCCTCCGGGACGACGAACGTGGCCCGGCCGATCTGGCGGCCGTCCACCGTGCGCGGCTCGACGTAGACGTCGGCCTGCTCCAGCTCCACCCGCTGCGGGGCGGCGTCGGCGGCCCGGCGGCCGCGGCCCTCCGCGGCGTCGATCTCCACCCACGCGCGCACCTCGTCGCCGTGGGTGACGTGCACGGGGACCTGCGTCGCCTCCGACTGCCGGGTCACCAGCACCGGGGGCAGCACCCGCCGCCACGGGGTGTCCTCCGCGTGCCGCAGCGCGACCTCGATCCGCTCGGGCGAGGACGCGTCCACGCCGAGGGCGCCGAGCACGTCGACGAGCGTCTGCGCGGCGACCTGCTCGGTCCCGCCGTTGAAGGCCTCGAACTCCGGTGAGACGCCGTGCGCGCGCGCGAGCCGGACGAGGGAGTCGGAGGGGGGTGCTGTGAGGTCGGACACGTGCCGATCCTGCCAGAGCACCCCGCGCCCCGCCTGGTCAGGCCGCCGTAGGGTGGCGCGCATGACCGCCGAGCCCGCCGTCCCCACCGACCTCCCCCGCGCCTATCCGTCCGCCCGCCGCCTGGACCTGGTCGAGGACCTGCACGGCCGGGCCGTCGCGGACCCGTACCGGTGGCTGGAGGACGCGGCCGCCGCGGAGACCGAGGCGTGGTCGACGGCGCAGGACGACCTGTACGCGGCCTACCGGGCGGGGGCCGCCGCCGGCGACCTCGCGGCGGGCCCGCTCGCCACCGACGCGCTGACCGCGCGGCTGACCGCCCTGCTCGGCGCGGGCTTCGTCGGCACCCCGGCGTTCCGCGGCGACCGGCGGTTCTTCGCCCGCCGCACCGGCGAGCAGGAGCACGCCGTGGTCGTCGTGGCCGAGCCCGACGGCGCGGGCGGGGAGCGCGAGCGGGTGCTCGTCGACCCGGTGGCCCTCGACCCGGCCGGCACCACGACCCTCGACGCCTGGCAGCCCAGCAAGGAGGGCGACCTGCTCGCGTACCAGGTGTCGCACGGCGGCACCGAGGAGAGCGTGCTGCACGTCCTCGACGTCGCCACCGGCGCGCTCGTCGACGGGCCCGTCGACCGCGCCCGGTACTCCCCCGTCGCGTGGGAGCCGGGCGGCCGGTCCTTCTACTACGTGCGCCGCCTCGCGCCCGAGCTGCTGCCCGAGGGCGAGCGGCAGTACCACCGCCGCGTCTGGCGCCACGTCGTCGGCACCGACCCCGCCGAGGACCTCGAGGTCTTCGGCGCCGGGCTCGACATGACGAACTACTACGGCGTCTCGGTGTCCCGCGACGGCCGGTGGCTGATCGTGTCCGCCTCCGCCGGCACCGCCCCGCGCACCGACGTGTGGATCGCCGACCTCGCCGCCACCGCGCCCGGCACCGTCCCGGCGCTGCGCGAGGTGGCCGTCGGGTACGACGCCGAGACCGGCGCCTGGATCGGCCGCGACGGCCGGCTCTACCTGCACACCACCCTGGACGCCGACCGCGGGCGGCTCGCCGTGGCCGACCCCGCCGACCCGGGCGTGCCGCACTGGCGCACCCTGCTGCCCGAGGACCCGGAGGCGGTCCTGGAGGACGTCGCGCTGACCGACGCCGGCGGCGAGGACACCGCCCCGGTGCGGCTGCTCGCCGCCTGGCGCCGGCACGCCGTCAGCGAGATCACCGTGCACGACCCCGCGACCGGCGAGCGGCTCCCCGGCGACGCCGGCACCGTCCCGCTGCCCGGGCTCGGCTCCACCGGCGGCCTGGCCACCCGGCCCGACGGCGGCCCGCACGTCTGGTTCACCTACACCGACCACACCACCGTGACCGAGGTGCACCGGTACGACGCCACCACCGGGACCACGAGCCTGTGGGCCGCTCCCCCCGGCGTCGTCGCCGACCTGCCCGACGTGCGCGTGCAGCGCCTCGTCGCGACCAGCGCCGACGGCACCGAGGTCCGCGCGTTCGTCGTCGCCCGGGCCGACGCCCTCGACGCCGACGGCCGCCCGCTCGCCCCGGCGCCGACGATCCTCTACGGCTACGGCGGCTTCCAGATCTCCCTCGACCCCGCCTACTCCGCCGCCACCCTCGCGTGGGTCGAGGCCGGCGGCGTGTACGTCGTGGCCAACCTGCGCGGCGGGGGCGAGGAGGGCGAGGCGTGGCACCGCGCCGGCCGGCGCGGGAACAAGCAGCACGTCTTCGACGACTTCCACGCCGTGGCCCGGCACCTCGTCGGCGCGGGGTGGACCACCCCCGACCGGCTCGCCTGCTGGGGCGGGTCCAACGGCGGCCTGCTGGTCGGCGCGGCCCTGACCCAGCAGCCGGACCTGTTCGCCGCGGTGGTCTGCTCCGCCCCGCTGCTCGACATGGTGCGCTACCAGCGGTTCGGCCTCGGCACGACGTGGACCGACGAGTACGGCGACGCCGACACCCCGCGCGAGCTCGACTGGCTGCTGTCCTACTCGCCGTACCACCGCGTCGTCGAGGGCACCGCCTACCCGGCGACGCTGTTCACGATCTTCGACGGCGACACCCGCGTCGACCCGCTGCACGCCCGCAAGCTCGCGGCGGCGCTGCAGGCCGCCACCGCCGCCCCGCTCGCGGACGCGCCCGTGCTCGTCCGGCGCGAGAAGGGTGTCGGGCACGGCGGGCGGGCGCTGTCCCGGACCATCGCGCTGACCGTCGAGCAGCTGCAGTTCGTCGCCGACCGGACGGGGCTGGCCGCGGCGCTCGCGCGGGGCTGACCCGCGCGTGCCCGTCGCGTGGAGGTGGCGTGCGGGCGCCGTCGAGCAGGCCCGCGCGTGCGGCGCCCCCGCCGCGGCGTCCCTTAGCGTGGACCGGTGATGCCCTCCCTGCTCCGCCCCGCGCTGCCCGCCGCCACCGACGACCCCGGCGCCGTCGTCACCGAGAACGCCGGCGCCCTGATGACCTGGCTGCTCGGCCCCGGGCTGCGGATCGCGCTGATCGTGGTGATCGGCGCGATCTCCCTCCTGGTGATCCGGCGGCTGATCAAGGCCGTCACCGAGCACATCGCCGACGGCACCTCCCTGCTGCAGCGCGGGCTCGCCCGCCCGCTCGGCGGCACCGAGGTCGGCGCCGCCCTGCGCAAGGTCAGCCCGATCACCAGCGCCCGGCGCACCCAGCGCGCCCGGACCATCGGCTCCGTCCTGCGGTCCACCGCCACGATCGTCGTCGGCTCCATCGTGGTGCTGCTGGTGCTGGACCAGCTCGGCGTGAACATCGCCCCGTTCATCGCGTCCGCGGGGATCGTCGGCGTCGCGTTCGGCTTCGGCGCGCAGAGCCTGGTCAAGGACTTCCTCTCCGGCCTGTTCATGCTGCTGGAGGACCAGTACGGCGTCGGCGACGTGGTCGACGTCGGCCCCGCGCAGGGCACCGTCGAGGCCGTCGGCCTGCGGGTCACCAAGATCCGCGACGCCGACGGCACCCTCTGGTACGTGCCCAACGGCGGGATGCTCCGCGTCGGCAACAAGACCCAGGGCTGGGCCAACGCCGTCGTCGAGGTCAAGGTCGACTACTTCGC
>JAPSIJ010000238.1 GCA_031178805.1 Cellulomonas sp.
GCCAGCACGCCGAGCACGCTGCGGGCGAGGGCCGGGGCGAGCATCAGCGTGCCGAGCAGCACGGCGGCGGCCCCGGCGCCGAGCACGGTGCCGACCGCGTCCGCGGTGGGCTCCAGCACGGCGGTGACCACGCCGGCGACGCCGAGCGCCACCACGACGGCGCCGGCGATGGCCCGCACCCGGATGGACCGCTCGGGGACGGCGACGTCGTCCCGCATCGCCTCCACCGGCGGCACCAGCGCAGCCCGCCGCGCGGGGACCGCCGCGGCCAGCACGCTGACCAGGGTGCCGACCGCGAGCGAGACCCCGATCGTGGCGGCGTCGACCGGGATGTCCCCTGCCAGGTCCATCCCCGCCGCCTGCAGCACGACCTTCAGGCCCTGCACGAGCCCCAGCCCGCCGGCGATGCCGAGCGCCGACCCGAGCAGGCCGACGACGGCGGCCTGCACGAGGATCGACGTGAACACCTGCCCCGGGGAGGCGCCGACGGCGCGCAGCAGCGCGAACTCCCGCATCCGCTGCCGGACCGACATGGCGAACGTGTTCGAGATGATGAACGCGCCGACGAACAGCGCGATCGCGGCGAACACCAGCAGGAACGTGGTGACGAAGCCGAGCATGTCGTCGATGGCGGCCTTGCTCTCCTCGCGGAGCACGTCGCCGGTGACCGCCTCGGCACCCGCGGGCACGAGGTCCGCGAGCCGCTCGACGAGCTGCTCCGGGGTGGTGCCCTCCTCGGCCCAGACGGCGATGTCGGCGACGCCGCCGTCCGGGGCGAACAGCGCGTAGGCGGTCTCCTGCTCGAGGAGGACGATCGTGGCGCCGGCCAGCGCGCCGCCCAGCTCGACGCGGCCGACCACCTCGACGTCGGTGACCTGCCCGCCGAGCACCGCCTGGGTGGTGTCGCCGACGGCCAGCCCGGAGGACTCCAGCGTGGCGGTCTCCAGGGCCACCTCGTCGGGCCGCTCGGGCCCGCGGCCCTCGACGACCTCGGTCGACGGGTCGTCGGGCACGTACGGGAACGCGAAGCTCGGCGCCTGGGTGCTCTGCACCGCGGTCCCGTCGGCGCCGACCAGCACGACCGGCCCCTGCACCTCCGGGATCGCGTGGGCGACGCCGTCGACCTCGGCGACCTCGGTGGCCAGATCCCGCGGCACGCTCCCGGTGACCGGGGTCTCCTCGACGGGGGACGCGCCCTCGTCGGTGACGGGGCGCAGGTAGGCGTCGGCGGGCGCCGCGACGTCCACGATGCCGGCGAACGTGCTGGACATCATGGTGCGCAGCGAGAACGTGCCGGCGACGAAGGCGACGCCGAGCGCGACCGCGAGCAGGGACAGCAGGAACCGCACGAGGTGCGCGCGGATCCCCCGGAGCGCGACCCGGAGCATCAGCCGGCCACGCCGTCGGCGCCGACGCCCACCGGCGAGGCCGGCCGGTGCGCCGCGAGGGCGGCGAGCACGGCGTCCGGCGTCGGGTCGGTCAGCTCGCCGACCAGGCGCCCGTCCGCGAGGAACAGCACCCGGTGCGCGTACGAGGCCGCCGTCGGGTCGTGCGTGACCATCACGACGGACTGGCCGAGGTCGTCCACGGACCGGCGGAGGAACCCGAGGACCTCGCCCGAGGAGACGGAGTCGAGGTTGCCGGTCGGCTCGTCGGCGAACACCACGGCCGGCCGGGAGACGAGCGCCCGCGCGCAGGCGACGCGCTGCTGCTGCCCGCCGGACAGCTCGGTGGGCTTGTGGCCGAGCCGGTCGGCCAGGCCGACGGCCTGCACGACGGCGTCCAGGTGCGCCCGGTCGACCGGGCGCCGGGCGATGTCCAGCGGCAGGGTGATGTTCTCCAGCGCCGTCAGGGTCGGCACCAGGTTGAACGCCTGGAACACGAAGCCGAGGCGGTCCCGGCGCAGCCGGGTGAGCTGCCGCTCCTTCATCCCGCTGACCTCGAGGCCGTCCACGACGACGGTGCCGGCGTCCGTGCGGTCCAGGCCGGCCATGCAGTGCATGAGGGTCGACTTCCCGGACCCCGAGGGGCCCATGATCGCGGTGAGCTCGCCGCGGCCGAAGTCCACGTCCACCCCCGCCAGGGCGTGCACCGCGGTGTCGCCCTTCCCGTAGGTCTTCACCAGTCCGCGTGCGCTCGCGATCGGTGTGGCGTCGTCGGTCGTCATGGTCCCCAGTTCCTCGTGTGCGGGTGCGACCTGCTGATCGTGCCGGTGCGGCGCCCCGCACCGGCATCGGTGAGACCCCTGGTCGGTCCCTGATCCGGTCCCGGGGTCGGAACCGGGGTGCCTCCACGGACCGAGGTCCCGGGTGTGGCACACGTCACAGTCGGGACCTAGTGTGGAGCACGAGGTGCTCCGATGGCGTGGCTGCTGCTGTGGATGGTCCTGCCGGCGTTGACGTTCGCCGCCGTGCTCCGGCTGGTGCCGGGGGCGGAGTCGTCGCCGCGGACGCGCGCGGCCCGGCAGCGGCTGGCCCGCGTGCTCGACCGGGCGTCCGGCCGGCTGCGGCACGCCCCGCCGGGGCCCGACCCGTTCGACGCGCTGCACGTGCAGATGCGGCTGACCATCGTGGCCGAGCACCTGCGGCGGCTGGAGGACGACCCGCACGCGTGGGCAAGGGCCGAGCGGATCATCGCCAGCCAGCTCGCGTACGACGCGCTGCTGGCCGACGCCTGCCGGCTCGCCGGGGTGGAGGTGCGACCCCGGCCGAAGGGCGACCCGTGGGAGCGGATGCGCGAGGAGGTCGAGCTCGCCGCGCGCGGCTGGACGTGGTGAGCGCGCGGCTCAGCCGGCGACGACGGTGAGGGTGCTGGACCCGTCGCCGCGCCGGCGCACCTCGATCCGCTCGGCCACCGCCTGCTTGAGCGCCTCGACGTGCGAGACGACGCCCACCACCCGCCCACCGGCCCGGAGCCGGCCGAGCTCGGCGAGCACCGCGTCCAGGGTGTGCGGGTCCAGGGTGCCGAAGCCCTCGTCGATGAACAGCGTGCCGAGCTCGACGCCACCCGCCTCCGCGGTGACGACGTCCGCCATGCCGAGCGCGAGGCAGAGCGAGACGTAGAAGGTCTCGCCGCCGGACAGGGTGCGCGGGTCGCGCGCCGCGCCGGTGGTGTGGTCGAGGACCCGCATCGCGAGGCCCGTGCGCCGGCTGCGGACGTCCTCCTTCTCGTCGCTGCGCTCCAGCTCGTACCGGCCGTCGGACATCTGGCGGAGCCGGTCGTTCGCGGCGGCGACGACGTCCTCGAACCGCCGGACCAGCACGTACGTAGCCAGGGACAGCGCGCGGGCGTTGTCCGCGTCGGCGCCGCCCGCCAGGCGGGCCATCCGGGTCACGGGCCCGGCGGCGGTGTCGGCGGCGGCCAGCGCGGCGGACGCGGCGGAGACGTGCCCGGCGGCGGTGGCCGCCCGGTCGACCCGGTCCCGCAGGCTGCCGAGCACGGCGCCCGCGGCCTCGGCGGCGGCCGCCTCCGCCGCGGCGTCCTGCACGAGCTCCTCCGCCCGGGCCCCCAGCGCCTGCGGGTCCTCGTCCGCCACGGCGGCGAGCTCCGGCTCGGCCAGCCCCTCGGCGACCCGCGCGACGGCGGCCCGGTGCGCGGCGACGGCCCGCTCGGCCGCGGCCACGTCCACGCCCGCCCGCACGGCGGCGCGGGCGTCGTCCTCGTCGGCGAACGCCTGCTCGACCAGCACCGCGGCGAGCTCGGCGGCCCGGTCGGCGGCGGCACGGTCCGCCTGGCCGCACCGGTCCAGCGCGGTGAGCACCGCCACCGCGCCGTCGACGCGCGCCTGCTCGGCCCCCTGCCGGGCGAGCACGGTGGGTGCGTCCCCGCGGGCGGCGTCGACCTCGGCGCGGTCGGCGGCCAGGTCCTGCTCCGCGCGCTCGAGCGTGTGCACGGCCTGCAGGTGCTCCTCGCCCAGCCGGGCGCGCTGCTCGCGCAGCCGCTCGGTGTCCCGGTCGTGCGCCACGAGGTCGGCGCGGAGCCGGTCGCGGGTGGCGGTGGCCGCCTCGGCCTCGCGCAGCGCCGCGCGCCGGTCCGCGACGACCGCGGCGGCGGCGGGCTCGTCGACCAGCGGGTCGGCGGCGGTGCCACTCGCTCCGGTCAGGTCCGCGATCCGGTCCCGCAGGGCGGTGCACCGGGCGGCGAGATCGGCGACGCGGGTGTCGCACGCGCGGACCACCTCCTCGGCGACCTGGCGGCGCTCCTCGGCCGCCGCGACGTCCTCCTCGCGGACGTGGTCGGTGCCGAGCGCCGCCGGGTGCGGGTGCTCCGTGCCGCCGCACACCGGGCAGGGCTCGCCGGCGACCAGGCCCGCGGCGAGCTCGCCGGCGAACCCGTCCAGCCGCGCCGTGCGCAGCCGGGCCTCCTCCTGCACCGCGGCGAGCGCGGTGGACGCGGCGACGCCCCGCGCCGCGGTCGCGGTCGCCCGGTCGGCCTCGGCGGCGGCCAGGTCGCGCACGGCCGCC